>WRDA01000038.1 GCA_009783675.1 Symbiobacteriaceae bacterium
CATGCCAACCAGCATAGCTGCCGGAATAGACATTTCTCTCATCCCAGGTCCGCCTTTGGGACCTTCGTAACGAATCACTAATACCGATCCTGGTTCCACTTTCCTCTTGAGTAGATGGTCCCTTACTTCCTCTTCGGAATCGAAGCAGATGGCTGGTCCACAGTGTCGAAACATAACGGGCTCCACTCCACTCTTCTTCACCAGACAGCCTTCGGGAGCGATATTACCATATAGAGCCGCGAAACAGCCATCAGGATATAAGGGATCATCTTCGCTGTGTATTACATCGGATTTCACAGGTTTGCGGGAAGAGAGATGCTCACCTAAGGTACCACCCATTGCCAGGCGAGCTGACAAATGAAGATGGTAAACTATTGCTCTTAACGACTCGGTGACCCCTCCAGCCTGATGATAATCAGTCATGTTGTACTGAGAAGAGGGTTTAAATTTGGCGATGACCGGAACATTCTTCTGAATCGAATCGAATTCCCTCAGCGACAGTTCAATACCCATCACATGAGCCAGAGCAGCAATATGAATCTGAGCGTTGGTAGAACCACCTGTAGCAGATACATGCCTCAAACCGTTGACCAGAGACTCCCAGGATACTATATCGCTAAATCTGAGGTTCTCTTTCGCCAACGTTACTATTCTCTCCCCTACGGATCGTGCCTGTCGAAATTTGGCCGCTGCGCAAAATGGCATTGTCGAGGAATCGAAGGGAGCCAATCCTATAACTTCCGCAAATACTCCCATGGTATTGGCTGTACCATACATCGAACAGGTGCCGCAGGAAAAACAGATACTTTCCTGGTACCTGAGAAACTCTTCCTTGCTGATATCTCCCACGGTGAAAGCACCGATTGACTCTTTAAGGTCAGGAGTAACATAGGTTATTTCTCCGTCATGATATGGTAGCATACTACCTGCTGTAAGCAAGAGACAAGGCTTGTTAACCGCAGCGGCAGCCATCAGCATACCAGGGATGATTTTATCACAGGAACCCAAAAAGACTAACCCGTCGAAATCATGAGCATTGATCATACTCTCGGCTGCACCGGCGATAAGGTCGCGAGCAGGGAGAATGTAGTGCATACCCTTGCCCTGAGCCATGCCGTCACAGGGGGCTGGAACATTGAACTCGGCAGGAGTTCCTCCAGCTGCCCAAACACCTTCGCTGACCGACCTGGCTAACTCCCGTAATGGCTTGTGACCGGGATTCGCATCGGTATAGGAGTTGACAATCCCTATTACAGGCTTACGCAGATCCTCTTCGCGATACCCGCATGATTGCATTAAGCCTGAATAATAGGCTTGTGTCGGATCTGATGTTCGGTTAAACTCCTTCATCATCTCACCTCACCTGAACTTCTAGCTACCTGTGACCACAATGTGAGTTAGCAGGTCTTTTCTGCATCCAGATAGGTCACTGTACAGGAAAAGCTTCTCCCTTCCGGCATAAGCTTAACCATTATCTCTCTCTTTCTTCCTGCAAAGACTGTCGAACTCCCCTGGGCTGAGAGACTGTTTTCAATATCATTCCAATGGAAATGAGTCATGGTACACTCTCCCTGGAGATATCTCTGACTTATACCATCATCTTCATACAAAGTATAGCATCCATCCTTCCCGGTGTACACCTCCACAGTGAGTGGATCAAGGTCATCGGTCGGTGTAGTGTCGATATACTGTCTTAATGGTCCCCTGGTGATAATTCCTCCCGCAGGCACGAATACAGGGATGGTCTGCAGGTCTACGGCTACATCTCTGTACCCACCACCCTCCATACATTCCCCTGTCCACAGAGAATAGAATGTGCCCTCGGGGAAATAGACTCGGTGAGTGGTTTCTCCCTTGCAAGTAACCGGTGCTACCATCAGGCTTTCACCGAAAAAGTACTGGTCACCCAGGCTTTTGGCAACCTGATCCCGGGGATAATAATACCACATGGGACGCATCATAGGGATGCCCTGCCTCGTTTGCCAGGCCAGAGTATAAATATAAGGTAATAACTGGTAACGCAAGTTTAGCAGTTCTTTGCAGATCGGTTGCACCCTCTGATCAGGCAGGATCTCGGGAGATGGTGGAGCATTACGAAGAACCCCGGGAGCTAGTTCCAGAGGCATCTCATCCAAGGAAGTGAACATCGTCCAACCCCAGAGATTACGCAGGAAAGAGGGCCTGCCATGGCTTCGTACAAAAGGGGTAAAGATGGAGTATTGAAACCAGCGAATGAAAAGTTCGCCATCGAACTCGGCGTTAGAATAGAAGCCGCCTGTATCGCTCCCCCAGTATGGACTGCAACTTAAAGAGACATTCAACCCTATGGGTACCTGGTTACGTAAGGTCTCCCATTCAGAGATAATGTCTCCGGACCAAATAATACCTCCCCATTTATTAGCTCCGGGAAAGGTATTCCGCTGCATCTGGAAGGGACGGGTATCGGGATTTAGTTGCAATGAACCTTCGTAGTACATGCGCCAGCGCGTCAGGCGGGCTACGATGTCAACCTCATCAGCGTCATCCGGCCACCAGCACTCATTTTTTGCCTGAGCATACAACTTGACATGCTTTTGCCAGTAGTTACGCACATGATCATATTCCAAAGGGCTGACATCCTCGTCGGAGAGGCTTCCATGGAGGCCTGTATAGCATCTGGTGATATGCAGGTTAACCTTATAATGCAGATCGTGAAGCTCCTGCATAGTTTTATCCGGTTCAGGGAAGACCTGTGGATTAAAGGCGAAGTTACCGTTTTGCACATTCCAGCCATATCCTGCGTAACCGGTTCCTAAGTAGATGAGCATATCACAGGGGATCTCATGATCGCGCATATAATGAGCAGTCTTTAGGACATAGTTGGTTTCATTATGCACCAGAGTGCGGTAACTCTGTTGGTAACCAAAAGCATACTTTGGCGGAAGAGGTGGAAGCCCGGTAAAGTTATAATACTCTTTGGTCGCATCCTGAGGGGTCTCAGCTTCTATGACGAAAATGTCAAGATATGGCAGAGGTTCCAGGGGCTTTTTGGAAAAGGAACCAAGGTCACCCCGCAAATGGATATCTGCTTTCCAGGGCTGGTGAAAATAGAGTGCCCAGCCCTCGGTGCTGATTACCAGAGGTGTGGGCGAGGTAGCGGCGTAACTCTCAAAGATACCCCGTACCAAACCATTGGTTTGTAAATCGTAGCTGGCACCCCGACGATCGAGATGCTGTGTGAAACCATGCCCCAAGCCAAAAAGCGGACCCAAACCCAGCGGGAACGCGACGGCACCCGTTTCTTTGCTAATCGTAAGGGTTTGTATCAGAATGCCATCTTTACAAACCTTCAGAGTGAAATCGTTAGGGTCGATAGCCAGCATGAAAAGATGAGAGACCCCCGAACCATCGGTGTAGGAAATAGGATACTCAGCCTGATCTGATACCTCAGAGATAGCCAGAGTCGGTTCCGGCCAATCTCTTTCCGCCAGATCGATTGTGGTGAAGACTTCCCTCACGGACTCCGCGAGAGGAAGGATGGCGAGTCGCAAACACTTGGCAGAAATTGCCTGACAGCAAATCTTTACAGGAACTCCATCAATATAGAGGGATCTCATACCATGCACCTCCATGCTGTTTTAAAGAACTCGATGCAGCCAACCCTCTGGAGCTGCAACTTGCCCAGTCTGAATTCCCAGGAGAGTGTCATACAGCTTAAGGCAAACCGGGCCTGGCTTTTCCATCCCACTGGGAAACTCGATCATCTTGCCATGGTCGTGAATCGCTCCCACAGGAGTTATAATAGCTGCAGTTCCACAGAGACCACACTCTAAAAACGACGGCAACTCAGAGAGGTACACTTCCCTTTCTTCGACCTGCATACCGAGATAATCGGCAGCAACCGTCACCAGGGAACGACGAGTAATAGATGGCAGTATGGTATGAGAATCAGGGGTAACAAATTTCCCATCTGATGTTATGAAGAAAACATTAGCTCCGCCTGTCTCTTCCACCTTAGACTGTGTAGCAGCATCCAAATACATGTTTTCGGCATAACCCTGGGCTTTGGCCTGATGGCCGGCATAGAGACTCATCGCATAGTTCAGACCACCCTTGACATGACCTGTTCCCCTTGGTGCTGCACGATCGAAATCACTTACTGTCAGGGTGATCGGCTTAACGCCACCCTTAAAGTACGGGCCGACAGGGGTTGCGAAAACGCGGAAGAGGAACTCATCAGCCGAGCGCACACCCAGCACCGGATTGGTTCCGATCATAAATGGCCTTAGGTAAAGAGTGGCTCCAGACCCGTATGGGGGAATGAAAGCAGCATTATCACGAATAACCGCGTCAACGGCTGATACAAACATCTCAATAGATATTTCGGGCATAACCAAACGCCTGCAGGTATCGATCATTCTCTGCGCATTCAACTCAGGACGAAAAGTCACCACCTGTCCGTCTCTGGTGGAGTAAGCCTTGAGACCTTCAAAACAGCTTTGGGCATACTGCAGAACCGCGGCACTCTCACTGAGCCTGATTTCGGTTTCTGTTATCAACCCTTTTTCCTGCCAGCATCCGTTTTGGAAAACTGCTTCATAACGACTTGGTAAGGGCATGTAGCTAAAGGGTAGTTGACTCCAATCGATTGTCTCTGCCTTCACTAAATCTCATCCTTTCTCCTATTCATGGCTATTTGATAATGAGGGTTCCCCCTCATGCACTGCTCAGCACCCAGAGAACCGCCGCCCTCAGGGACAGCGGTTCTCAAGGTTTACGACAGAAATTACTCTTCTTCGTCCTCTGCCTTATAGGCTGCAATAATGCCGTCGGCAATAGTTGTTGGCACATCCTCATAGTGGTCGAAGGTCAAAGTGAACTTACCCCGACCTTGAGTCATAGAGCGCAGATCGGTGGCATACTTGAACAGCTCGGCTTGAGGAACATGTGCTCTGACTATCTGCTTTCCTCCACCCATGGCTTCCATACCCATCACCCTGCCACGTTTTTTGTTCAGGTCTCCGATTATGTCTCCCATATATTCGTCAGGAATGGTGACGGCGACCTCCATAATAGGTTCTAGTAAAACCGGTCTGGCTTGAATAAAACCTTTTTTGAAAGCCAGTGAAGTGGCAATTTTAAAAGCCATTTCCGAGGAGTCAACATCGTGATAGGAACCATCCACTAAACTGACTTTAATGTTAACCACCGGATAACCTGCTATAACACCCTTAGCCAAACACTCAACCATTCCTTTTTCGACAGCAGGGATGTACTGACGAGGAACAACGCCGCCGACGATGCGGTCGACAAACTCATAACCTTCATTGGGCTCCAGCTCCAACCAGACATCACCATACTGACCTCTGCCACCGGATTGCTTCTTATGCCTGCCCTGAATTTTAACCTTGCCTCGAATCGTCTCCCGATATGGCAACTTAACGTCGACTTGATTGACCGCTGCGCCAAACTTCTTTAGTAAACGACCGAGTATTACCTCGATGTGCAGATCACCCATACCTGTAATAACCGTCTGATTAGATTCCAGATCCTTACGCACCTTGAAAGTGGGGTCTTCTTCAGCCAGTCGCAATAAGCCTGACCCAATCTTTTCCTCGTCTCCTTTGGTCTTGGGTTCTACAGCCGAGGTTAAGGAGGGATCGGGGAAAATGATGGGGTCCAGCAGCAACGGTTTGTCTCTCTCAGCCAGGGTATCGTTAGTAGTGGTATCCTGAAGTTTTGCCACGGCTCCGATATCTCCCGCCACAAGCTCCGTCACAGTAACTTGACTCTTTCCTAAAAGCAGCATTAGATTGCCAACACGTTCCAAACGTCCGCGCTGCACATTCCAGAGCTGGGTGTTAGCTTTTAGGGTGCCGGAGAATACTTTAAAGACAGTCAACTTTCCTACAAAAGGATCAGCCATGGTCTTGAAGACCAATGCGGCCAGAGGTCCCTCCGGGTTGGTACGTAGTTCAATAACTTCCTCCTTGTCAGGGAGAACGGCTTTTTGTGGAGGACGTTCCGCTGGAGAAGGAAAGTACTGGGTGATGATATCCATAACCTGCAGCGAACCTATGTTCTTGTTGCCAGAAGTGCAGATGATGGGGATTAGCTTACCAGTCGACGCTCCTAGACGAATCGCTCCTACGAGTTCCTCGTCAGAGATTGCTTCGCCTTCCAGATATTTCATCATCAGATCATCATCTGATTCCACGGCAGCTTCTACCAGCATCTCACGGTAACTCTCCACAGTGCTGAGTAAATCTGCTGGAATCGCTTCTTCACTGATCTTCTTCCCACTTGCATCCTGATATATATAAGCTTTACCTCTGACGATATCAGCCAGTCCCCGAAAGTCAGCCTGTTCTCCTACTGGTAGCATCAAAGGAGCGAGACGAGGACCAAACTTAGCTTTTAACTCCTCGACTGCTTTAGCAAAATTAGCATTCTCACGGTCCATGCGGTTAACGACCACCAGACGTGGTAAATCTGCCGCTTCAGCATAGTCCCAAACGATCTCGGTACCAACTTCGATGACCGATACTGCATCAACCAGGACTACAGCCGTGTCTACCACGCGCATAGCAGCCGCAACCTCACCGACGAAATCCAGGTATCCCGGGGTATCGATAAGGTTAATCTTATGATCTTTCCATTCGATGGGTGCCAGGGATGATACGATAGATATACCTCTCTTAACTTCCTCGGGATCAAAGTCAAGATGAGAGGACCCCTCCAGCGTCTTGCCCATACGATCGACTACACCGGCACTAAAGAGCATAGCCTCTGCCAGAGTCGTTTTTCCTGCCCCGCCATGGGAGAACAGGCCAATATTGCGAATCTTATCCACAGGATAGGTCTTCACTTATCTTCCTCCTTGCGCCATGCGCTTTAATCTCATTTGCTGGTAATAATATTTCTGGCATGGAGTCGTTTTTTCCTCCCTGAACTACCCTGAGTATGAAATGGCGATACAAGCGTTTTGCTTAACCCAGATAGTGACGCAGGATTTCGATAACTTCATAGAAGTCCAGAGGCTTTCCTAAGTGAGCATTCATCCCTGCAGCCAGGCAACGGTCGATGTCCTCACGAAAGACATTAGCTGTCAGGGCTACTATGGGGATCTCCTGACCCCATGAAGTATCGAGATCTCTTATGCGGCGTGTAGCTTCGTAACCATCCATCTCAGGCATCTGAACATCCATAAAAATCAACTCATAGCGTTCAGGATTGACCGCAAAAAGTCTTAGTGCTTCCAAACCGTTTTCCGCACAGTCTATAGTCAGTTGTGTCGGTTCGAGTAAAGTGAGCACAATTTCTCTGTTGATTTCCACATCCTCGGCTAGAAGGATACAATGTCCCGCAAAACATGCCTCTAAACCGTCTGTTGATTCGACCCTATCGGTCTTGATACCACCGAAGCACTCATTGACCAGATCGACTATAACCGATGGGAATAAAGGCTTAGGCAAAAACCTGTCCACACCTGCCGCGCGAGCCTCATCTTCTATTAAGCTCCAGTCGATAGACGAAAACATGGTGATAATTGGAGCTTTAGACATACGAGAGCGAATCAGCTTTACCAGTTCAATCCTATTCATGCCAGGGAGCATCCAATCGATGAAGCAGATGTCATATCCGCTGGAAGCTTCCAGCATGACTTCTGCATCCTCACCGCTGGCGGCGACCTCACAATATATATTTAGACTGGAACAGACACTGGCAAAAAACTCGCGGATTTCGGGTTCGTCATCGACAGCAAAGATACGAATATTCTCCCAACTCACATTATCGGCAAGCAATTTTCTGCTCTCACGAGAACCTTGTTGCAATTCGACGATAAAAGAGAACTGTGAACCAACACCAAGTTCAGTCTCGACCCAGATCTCACCACCCATCATCTCGATGATGCTTTTGGAGATAGCCAAGCCAAGACCGGTTCCACCAAATTTCCTGGCAGTGCCTCTGTCCGCTTGTTCAAAGGAGTGGAAGAGACGCGTTTTTTGCTCTTCGGACATTCCTATACCTGTATCTGAAACCGACACCAACAGACGGCACACACCTTCCTCCAGTGCCAGTAAGCGTGCATCAAGATTTATCGTCCCTTCATCAGGAGTAAACTTAACAGCATTGGACAACAAGTTGGTTATAACCTGAGCCAAGCGCTGATCATCACCAATCAGCAAACGAGGAAGGTCTTGATCGATGGTGATATACAGAGACTGACGTCGCTCGTCGATACGGAAGTTTATTACATTGACTACTTTTTGCAACATGTATTCAAAATCAAAAGTCACCAGTGACAGTTCAAGCTTATTAGCCTCAATCTTGGACATATCGAGGATATCGTTTATAACCCCCAGCAGATGCCGAGAAGCATCCTGAATCTTATCTAATGCGTAGTCTTTCTTTTCGATGGTTTGAGATGTCTTCCCTATGGTTGTCATGCCAATAATAGCATTCATCGGGGTTCTCATTTCATGAGACATATTGGAAAGGAAATCACTTTTAGCACGACTGGCTTGCAAAGCCTGTTCCAGAGCATTGCTTCTTTCTCTGTCCAGCATATCCCTGGCTACTGCTCCGGATATTGTAGTTGCAACCATGCTAACTAAAAGTGCATCGCTTTCGTTCCAGGTACGAAAGCGTTCGTGCTCCTCCACACTCATGACACCCCATAGTTCTCGCTCCACATAAATCGGTGCACAAACGAAGGAGCGCACTCCTCCTCGGTCGAAGAAGACACGGAACTTACCGCCACCCTGAGTTAGAGTGTTTTCACAGATGATGATCAAGCCTTCCTGTCCATCTGGCTGCTGACGAGGAAAGAGCTCCCTGATCACACCGCTGAACCCTCTTTGCGAAGAACTGGGAGCATACTTGGGATCCGAATACCAGTAATAGGATGGATGGCTCTGATCAGTGTTTGTCTCGAAGATTGCCACCAGCACTCTCACTGCCTTAAGAAATGAACCCATCCTGCTGAGAGCATTCCTGATCAGATCGCCGATGGAGCCTTTAGCGATGAAACCCTCGGAAATGGATGACATCAATTGTTGTTGCTGAAGTCTCTCGCGTATCTGTAAGAGATTGTGATTGCGCTCAACTGCATTAGCAAAGAGTATGCTGCCGGATTGCAGAATAACGGCTTCCCTTTCGTTGCACAGTTCTTCGGATTCACAGCGTTCAAAAGAGACAAAACCCCAAAAACGATCCTGGAGATAGGCAGGAAACATGAGAATCGCTTTAATGCCAAAGCGCGAGAGATGCCGTTGCATCCCTGGATTACAAGACTCCAGAGCTAAACCAAGATACTCACGGCGACGAAAGCTTACTTCCCATTCCTCTTCCTGCGGTAACCAATCGCTCCCGGTGATATTAAGTAAGGTTTTTGTCTGGTCAACCTGAGGCGATACCCAACCAAAGACCTGTTTATAAATAGGCAAACCTTCGCGTTGATCCGTCTGCCAGATATAGACCCGATCGTATCCCTGAACAACAGCCATTTGACTCAGGCTTTGGGAGATCGTAGCTTCGAATTGCTCCGGATCAGCATTCAGCAATGTCGTGGCAGCATCATTAACCAGTTGCAGGAGGCTATCATAATTA
>WRDA01000039.1 GCA_009783675.1 Symbiobacteriaceae bacterium
AGCATCCTCCCAGATGAGGTCTATTGTTAGGGCATCACCAATCAGCAAAGAACTGCAAAGAGAGCCTGTTCTCCTTTTAAGCAGGAGAAGCAGGCTCTCGATCAATGTGGCATTATTGGGACCTTTTCTTAATCTTGGGACGTTTGCGACGTTGAGAACTGTGCTCAGATGAGTCCTGCTCTGTTGCACCAGGTTCGGATCTGGTGGCTGCCTTACGATGCTTCTCGACTTCCGGAATCACGCGGTACTCCAGATAGTAATAAATACCCAGGCTGACGATAAGAAACATGATAATAGTGCCCCAGTCGAAACTATTAGGATAAATCAGATTGACGATGCCCAGAGAGATTGCTACTCCAGTCCCATAAATCGAACAAAGACGTGCAATCTTCATAGACATGTCATTACCTCCTTCGCTCCGAAGGGCAATTTATGAAAACCCCTAACCCACCCTGGCACTCGACTTAATCAAGAGCTGGTAGTCAGTCGTGACACTATCAATAGTTAGCCGTAACCGATCCCGGACATAAAATGTGATCCAAAGGGCTTCGGCCCTTGCGTTGTCCAACGCAGAATCAGGTCCGATCGACCAGCGGCAGGTCACCAGACAGGTTGCTCTTCGCCCTAAATCGTGTGCTTACATCTTAACTTTTTTACTTCTCTACTTAGCCGTTTTCCTCAGACGCATCTTCACCGGGAGGGGAGATTACTCCCTTTTCCGTTTCAACACCTGCAGCAGGGAGCAACTCGACACTCCAATTGGCAGACTGCAGTTTGAGGTCGATCTCTCTGAACATCTTTGCCATATCATCTGCTTGTTTTTGCAGACGCGCAACTTTTATAGTGGAAATAAAGCGTACTTCATTCCTGGATACTCTCCTCTGACCAGTAGCAGCCTGCTCGATTATTTTAAGCAGGATGTTGCGATGTTCCAGGCAAATGTTTCGTTGAGACAACCAGGAGGAGAGATTACGACCTTCCAGAAATGTCTGGGAGTTGGTGAGGTCAATTGCTTCGATCAGGTGTTGCAGTTCAGAATAAGAGCGATCAATGGCTGAAATAAGCTCATCAGGGTCCTCCGGAGGGTTGTCACCTACCTGAACTATCACGCAACGGTGAAGACGGTTCTCCAGTTCATGGATCCTTTGCTTCATATCACTGCGTATAGATAACGCTTCAGCCAGTTTCATCCGCGATCACTCATCCTTATCCAAGCTTACAGATAATTCGACACATTATAGCAGGGGATATCTGGGAAGGCAAGTTACAAACTGGTGAAATCTCGGATGCGTAATCTCTGCTCCTTGGCTATGTACCCGCTAACCAGGATCACATGTAAATCAAGCTATATTTCTCTTTAAGATAACGCACGAGATACTGGGGATTGAACTCTTCACCCGTTACTCTCATAAACAGTTCTGAGGGACTGAATAATCCTCCCTGAGCATGGATGTTCTTACGCAACCATTCGTTGATGATCTCCATTTTGTCCTCAGATATTACCCGGGGCAGATCGATGGTTTCTAGCATGGTGTAGTAGAATTGAGCACCGTACGCTGTTCCCAAGGCATAGGTAGGGAAGTATCCCCACAGGTTCTGATACCAATGGATATCCTGCATGATTCCGGCGGCATCGTTTTCCGGACGAAGACCAAGATACTCTTCGTGCTTGCTGTTCCATAACTCAGGTAAATCTTCGACTTTGATCTCGCCGCCAAAAAGCAGTTTTTCCAACTCGTAGCGAATCATGATGTGCATCGGATAGGTGAGCTCGTCAGCCTCAACTCTGTTCACAGATGGCTTGCTCCGATTAATAATCCGCCAAAACTTCTCAGGGGTAACTCCTTCCATTTGCTCCGGAAAGATCTCTGCGAGCTTTGCGAAGTGCGTTTGCCAGAAGGGTAGAGAACGTCCAATGAAGTTTTCGTAAAACCGACTCTGAGATTCGCCCATACCAGCGCTGCAGCGTTGCAGGTTTGTTCCTTCGAAGGATGGATCACCCTGCTGGCTGTGCATCGCATGGCCGAGTTCATGGACACCGGCAAATACAGAGGCTGGGAGATAGTTTTCCATGTAGCGCACAGTAAAGCGGACATCATTGCATGAAACCCCGCTGGTGAAGGGATGCGCGCTGACTTTCAGAACTCCTGCATCCATATCGAAACGTATTACCTGAATCAGGTACTCCACAAAGCGTTTTTGACTTTCTTTAGCGTAGAACTTATAGAGCAGGCTGTCATCGATCTGGACCGCTCCCTGGTGGACTTGGCGTACGAAGGGGAGAAGATCGGCTTTCAAAGCATTGAAAAAGGCATCATAACTCTCGATAGTCATCCCTTCCTCATGGTCATCGAGGAGAACATTATAGGGATGACCACTACTTGCGCGGTACTCCAGGAAACGACGATTAGTCTCGATTTCTCTGGCCAGGTGAGGAGCAACCATGGCAAAATCATTCTTTGCCCGGGCTTCTTCCCAGATACGAGTGGTCATAGCGGTGTTCTGACGGGCAGTGACAAACTCGGCCAAAGGTATATTACGATTCTTGTTGATCTCCTGAAGATACTTTTCCGCCGAACGCCGCATCAGAGGATCACATTCCGGAAGGGAGATAATCTCCTCCAGCATGGCAATATTCTCCGGTAGCATTTGGTAGGCGAATATTTCTCCGCTCAGCTGACCTATCATTCTGGCACGATACGGCGCGCTCTTCTTAGGTGCTTCTGTGGAAGCATCCCAGCTGATAGCGAACATAGCAAAGCGATGTGCAGACATTCTGGACTGGAAGTCATTAAACTTTTTTGTGAGTTGTTCTCGGGTCACTGGACTTCACTCCCTCTTACATATTTACTTAGAGACTTCTGCATCCCCCCGGCAGACTCCTTGCATCTCTCTAGTATAGTTGGTAAATATAAAATAGGGAGGAACAATATGCGTCTCGTCTCTGCCATTCGTCATTGCCATTAGTAGGGATTATAATACTGATGATCGAATATGTAACCATAGCAGATCTTTTTCACAATATGCCAGGGAGGGTTAGTCATGGAAACCAGGGTTGCCTTACAGAGAGTCAGGAGATACGATCAGGATGAGATAGAAGTTGCTCTGGCAGCAGCTCTCAAGCCTTTTGGAGGCATTTCTGCCTTCGTTAAGCCGGGACAGAGAGTTCTGTTAAAGGTGAACACTCTCATGCCGAGTAATCCCAAGAACTCAGTTACGACTCATCCTGCCGTGGTCTCAGCCGTGGCCAAAGCGGTCCTCCTCGCCGGTGCCACCCCGATCATCGCTGACTCTCCCGGCGGACCATATCAACCAAAGCTTTTAGAAGCTACCTACCGCGCTACCGGGTTGTGGGATATGGCAACCAGGTTAGGTGTTGAACTCAACCTTGACTGCTCATCATTTGAGTTAGAGGCGCCAAATAGCAGACTTGTACACCGTTTCGTCTGCATCAAACCAGTGTTGGATGCAGACGTCATTTTCAGTCTGTGCAAGCTGAAAACCCATGGTTTCATGATGTATACAGGAGCAGTAAAAAACCTCTTCGGCGTTATACCTGGCATGGCTAAGTCCGAGTTTCATCTCAAGATGCCACGGGAAGCAGATTTTGCGGCTATGTTGGTGGATCTCTGTGAGGCGATCCAACCAGATTTATCGATAATGGATGGTATTATGGCCATGGAAGGAGACGGCCCATCCGGAGGGAAACCCCGCCTGATGCAGTCACTGCTGGTTTCACCCAATCCTCACGCTTTGGATCTTACAGCTTGTGGCATCATTGCCTTGAAGCCAGACCAGGTTCCAACTCTTCAGGAAGCTTTACTGCGTAATCTCATTCCTCAGGAGGTCATGGACCTCGATTTGTATGGAGAACCCCTGGTGAATCTGGCGGTAAATGACTTTCTTTTGCCACAGCATCGTTTGCGCAGGGCCCAAGCCGAGAGCAGCGGTGTTCGTGGGCGAATTGGCAGGATGTTGTCCAATAGATTACGCCCACACCCAGTCTTCTCCCGTCGAAAGTGTGTGCGCTGTGGTCGTTGCCTGCAAAGCTGTCCACCTCAGTGCTTGACAATGGGTGCCAGATCCCCTCGCATCGATCTGGGTAGATGCATTCGCTGCTACTGTTGTCATGAGCTTTGTCCGGCAAAAGCCATCCGGGTAAACAGTCCGGGGTTAGCTCGCTGGATCTTCAAACAGTAAGACTTGTTTGCCAGGATTTATGTTGCTACCCTGATAGATGAGGATTTCATCCTCAAGCTCCCGCACCGCGCGAAAGTGCGCTGACAGCCGCACGCATTCTTCATGAATCGAGGTGAACGCAGTTCGTGTGCGTCTGATCACAGCGCGTCTGCTTCGGCAACTGCCGAGGCTATCGCAGTTGCTACGCGCGGATCGAAGGGATCGACTATGATGTAATCTGCTCTGAGTTCCTCAGGACTGATCAAAGCAGCCAATGCTTCGGCTGCTGCCAGCTTCATCTCATCGGTGATAGCCCTGACCCTTGCATCCAGAGCACCGCGAAAAATACCCGGGAAGCAAAGCACATTGTTAATCTGATTAGGAAAATCTGAACGGCCAGTGCCAACGACCACCGCTCCCCCGGCCACAGCTTCCTCAGGGAGTATCTCCGGAACAGGATTCGCCATCGCAAAGACGATGGCGTTATGATTCATCTCTGCGATATGACTGCGATCAGCTATCTGAGGAGCAGAGAGTCCGATAAACACATCCGCTCCTTTAAGGGCCGCTCTAAGGTCACCTGTACGGCACTCCGGATTGGTCAGCAGAGCTATCTCAGCTTTAGCCTCGTTACTATGGCTATCATTTCGATTGATGATTCCTTTGCTGTCGACCATGATGATTTCTTTAACCCCGTACTGTAACAGGAGTTTAGCAGTAGCGACCCCGGCAGCGCCTACGCCACTGATGGCGATTCTGCAATCGCCTAACTCCTTGCCAACGAGCCTTACAGCATTTAACAAAGCGGCCAGGACCACTACAGCTGTTCCATGCTGGTCATCATGAAAAACCGGAATATCCAGAATCTCCTTCAGGCGCTGCTCGATCTCAAAACAGCGTGGCGCAGCGATATCCTCCAGATTTATGCCCCCAAAGGTTGGAGCTATGGCGGTGATGGCGGAGATGATCTCGTTCGTGTCCTGAGTGGACAAAACCACTGGTACTGCATCTACCCCTGCGAACTCTTTGAAGAGGATACACTTGCCCTCCATCACTGGTAAAGCCGCCAGGGGACCGATATTACCCAAACCCAAAACAGCTGAGCCATCGGAGACCACTGCCACCAGGTTACACTTACTTGTATAGGTATATGCCAGGGAGGGTTCGCGATATATCTCCCTACATGGCTCGGCTACTCCAGGTGTATAAGCCAGGTTTAAGTCATCCCTGCTGGTGACAGGTACTTTGCTGATAATTGCGATTTTACCCCTGGCTCTGGCATGTAATTCGAGAGCATCTATCCTTAGTGACATATGGCTTGTCCCTTTCGTTATTCATAATTGCTGGTGAAAGCTTGCGGAGTATCAGCTCAGTGCTAGTTATGCAACACACGAGCTGAGAGTTCCAGGGGTTGAAGATTCTCCGCCCCGGCAAAGACTCGCATGCTTCCTGCGGATATTTCATCGATGAGAGTCAGCTTACCCTCGCATCGTCCAAACTCCAGCTTGATGTCATAGAGCTCCATACCTTTAGCAGCCAGATCATCCTTAATCACTTGACAAATGCGACGGGTCATGTCGACCAGGGTATCGTACTCTCCCTCCTCGAGAATGTCGAGGAGCTGAAGGCATTCCCTGGTAATCAAAGGATCACCACGTTCATCATCCTTGAGTGTCATCTCCACATAGGCCGGGAGTAAGGTTCCCGGTTGTACATAGGCCCCATAGCGTCGGATGAAACTACCAACTGCCCTATACCTGCAGATGACTTCCAACCCCTGCCCAATCCTTACAGCAGGGTGCACGGTCATGGTAGCCTTCTCAAAGTCCGCAGAAATGAAATGAGAGGGTATACCTGATTCTTGCAATAAGCTGAAGAAATGCCCCGACAACTTTAATCCGGCCAGACCTGCTCCCTCTATACTCAGACCCACAGTGTTTGCTCCAGGATCGAACACTCCGTCAGTTCCGGTCAGATCGTCTTTAAACTGAAATAAGTAGGTGCCATCCTCGAGATCGTAAACATCCTTGGTTTTTCCCTTGTAGACCAGTTTCATCTCCATCATCCTTTCAGAATTTCCATCACTTCTGCACAGCGGGGGCACAAACCCGAACCAGATTCATCTTCATAGAAAGTCCAGCAACGATCACACTTTAGACCTGCTGCAGGTGAAACGCGAACACCTAACCCTGCGATATCACCGCATACTACTCCCTCAGGCAGTTCAGATTCCAGAGAGTAAAGGCTAACCCTGGAGGCTATGAACCACGCTGGAAGCTCTTTGCTATGATTCGTGAGGAAGTCATATAATCCCTTGTCAGCCCATAACTCGATATGAGCATCGAGGGTACTGCCAATTACCCTGCTACTGCGTGCCTGCTCCACGACCTTGTTTACCTCATCGCGTACAGACATTACTCTAGCGTATAAGTCCGTCAGAGCGTCATCATGCCATTGATCCGGCAGTTCCGGCCAATCCAAGAAAATGGCTGCCACTTCTGCATCTTCACTCTTCCGGGGAAGATGAGCATACATCGCTTCAGTCGTGAAGTTCAAAACCGGGACGAGGAAGCGGATAAGGCAATCCGCCAAAGTGTATAGCACATATTGTGATTTTTTTCTTTCGGGAGCGTCAGGATGCGATGCATAGAGGCGATCCTTCAGAACATCAAGATAGAAAGCGCTGAGATCAACCGTGCAAAAATGGTACAAAGCATGGTAAATCTGATGGTATTCATAGGTTTCATAACACTCGGTGATTTTAGCATGCACCTGGTAGAGCCGATTGAGCATCATGCGATCGAGGAGGTCCAGATCATCGTAAGATGGAGAAGGTTGGTCGGGATCATAATCATAGAGGTTGGAGAGGAGAAAGCGTACCGTATTGCGTAGTTTGCGGTAGGCATCGCTGATTTGCTTTAGCATCGGTTTAGAGATACGTACATCTGCAGACTTGAAATCACTTGCGAAAGCCCAAAGACGCAGGATATCGGCCCCATACTCCTTGATGACTTCATCCGGCTCGATACCGTTACCCAGCGATTTGGACATTTTACGACCTTCGCCATCCACCACGAAGCCACAAGCCACGATCTGATCGAATGGCGCTCGCCCACGGGCGACTATACCCGTCCAGAGAGAGGACTGGAACCAACCACGGTACTGATCACTGCCTTCAAGATAGACTGTAGCCGGCCATTTGAGCTCCGGCCAATGATCCAAAACGGCGGCATGGGAGGAGCCGGCATCGAACCAGACATCCATTATATCCTTCTCTTTAACGAACTCAGTTGAGCCACAAGAACAGCTGAACTGACCAGGAGGCAGGATTTCCTCGGCTTCCATTTCGAACCAACTATTGGATCCTTTCTGCGCAAACAACTCCTGCACCACCATTACGCTCTCATAAGTGAGCAACTCCCTGCCACAGGAGCGACAGTAGAAGATAGGCAGAGGCACACCCCAGGAACGTTGCCTGGAGATACACCAGTCACCTCTCTCCCGGATCATATTGCTCAGACGTACCTTCCCCGAAGAAGGGAACCACTGGACACGGTCGATCTCCGCCAGAGCTTCATCGGTAAAGCTTGATACGGTGGCGAACCATTGTTCAGTTGCCCTGAACATCAGTGGCTGATGACAGCGCCAACAATGAGGGTATTGATGTTCCAGTTTACTCTGAGCCAGAAGATGCCCGCTGGCTAGCAGGTCTGCAACAATTATCGGATTGGCCTCTTCAATGAACAAACCCTTGTATTTTCCGGCATCATCAGTGAAGTGACCACTTCCATCCGTGGGGTTTAAGATCTCCAATCCATAAGCCTTGCCGACCAGAAAGTCCTCGTAACCGTGCCCTGGCGAGGTATGCACGCATCCTGTACCTGTATCAAGAGTGACATGATCTCCGAGGATTACCAGGGAGGTCCTGTCGATGAAAGGGTGCTGGCAAAGTATTCCTTCCAGTTCTTTACCAGAGAACTCACTTAATTCGGCTTCGACCTGGAGATTACATGCGCTTAGGAATTCGGTCTGCAGTTCCTTGGCGACGATAAAGACACGCCTGGCAGTCTGCAATGCTATATAACGGAAATCTTTCCCCAGGCAAATTCCCATGTTAGCCGGCAGGGTCCAGGGAGTGGTTGTCCAGATTACGAAGCTGTAAGGCAGATCAGACGGAGGCAGGATTCCACGGGGGTCTCCGACAACATCGAAGGCGACATGGATGGAAAAGGAACTCTTGTTCTCATATTCTACTTCGGCATCAGCCAGCGCTGTTTCACAAACCGGGCACCACTGGACAGGGCGCAGGCCTTTGTATATTGCTCCGCGGCGGACGAACTCGGCGAAAATACCCATCTGAACGCCCTCATACTCTTTCTCCAGGGTGACATAAGGGTGCTCCCAGTTAGCGATGATACCCAAACGCTTAAAGGAGGTTCGTTGTTTGTCGATCCACTCTCTCGCCCACGTTTCACAGCGATGCCTCAGTTCCAGCGGCTCAATTTCATGGATATTCAAGCCGAGTTGTTTGATCGCAGCATGTTCGATTGGCATGCCATGGGTGTCCCAACCTGGAACGAAGGGGGAGTTGTATCCCCGCATAGTCGCAAAACGACAAACGATATCCTTGAGTGTCTTGTTCAGGGCATGTCCGATATGGATGTCGCCATTGGCATAGGGAGGTCCGTCATGAAAAATGAAACGGGGTCTGCTCTGGTATTTACTCAGCAGTCTGGAGTAGAGATCCAAATCTTGCCAGGCAGCTAGCTGAACAGGCTCCCATTGAGGCAGATTACCTCTCATGGGAAAATCTGTACGGGGCAGGTTAAGGGTTTCGGCATACTGATTCTTTTCGGACAAGTAACTCATCTCCTTTAGAGTAATATAAACAGGAAAACCCGCCCCAGCCATGGGACGAGTTTTACCCCGCGGTACCACCCAATTTTATCAAGTCAACCTAAGTGGCTTACCTGATCTCAGATGCAGTATACTGCTGACAGATAACGGTGTCTCCGGCTGCCCTTACTTCATCTTCAGGACAGCGACTCCCCGCTGATCTTGGGCTACCTGGCTCCCTCGGGCTCACACCATTCCCGATTCGCTGAAGGTCATTCGGCAGCTTACTCGTCGGTTCCTCGTCGATGAGGGTATTATAGACAGCTTATCTTAGGTTGTCAAACCTTTTTTACTCTCCATACCATATTGCTTCTGCTAACAGGTTACAGCCCAGAGGTTACCTGTGAACTGCTTACGGGAGTTTAACAGTTAGGTTCTAGGAAAAGACCGTTCAAACCTTGCAATGGCAAGGAAT
>WRDA01000040.1 GCA_009783675.1 Symbiobacteriaceae bacterium
GCAGAGCGTGCAAAGGCGCTGAGTTTCCCCCCTGCCCTTAAGTCATCAGGTCGCAGAGGTAGGGCCAAGTCAAGTGGTCAGCCTGCTAAACGACAAATGATCTTGGTTTCATCCCTCCCCAGCGAACCCTATCTTGCTCCTTTGCTGGATCTCGGTTCCAGTCGTGGCTTGGTGCAAAAGGGAGATACTGTATTGCTGACCGGAGCACCAATGCCCGGAAGTGGCAAAATGCGCTATCGGGTCATTAATAATCTTTATCGGCAGGGAGTTTCCAAGGTTGTGGAACTACTGAGCGTGGGCGCTTACAGCTCGCATGCGGCACGCGAAGAGCTTAAGCTGATGCTCAGTCTGACCAGACCTCAGAATCTGATACCGGTCCATGGTGAGGCTCGCCATCTCAGGCAGCATCGCCAGCTGGCTATAGAGCTTGGTTGGGCTGCCAAAAGCATACTACTGCCCCAAAATGGCGAATGTGTAGACTTTAAAGAGGGCAGCGGAGCCCTGACTGAGCATATCAACACCGGGAAGTTGCTGGTCGATGGCCTTGGCATCGGGGACAACAGCGGCACAGTGCAGCGTGATCGTAAACAACTTGCCGCAGATGGTTTGCTGATAGCGGTTCTCACCATCTCTCGCACAGATGGTTCCCTGCTGGGTGATCCATCTTTTATCTCCCGTGGTTTCCTTTATGAGGGGGAGGAAAGTGAACTCCTGGCTGATGCCAGAGAACGTTTACGTGAGGTCGTAGCACAGCAAAAACAGGAAAGAAAAATCGACTGGAATGGGATGAAGGCAGCTACCAGGGAAGCTCTGGCCAAACTTATCAACGAAAGAATGCGCCGCCGTCCCGTCATTCTTACAGTCATCCGGGAGGTACCCGCTCATACAGGTGGGAGTAAAAAGGGAAGGTAATCCTGCAAGTCAACGCACCGGAAGAGTACAAGGCAAAAGAAAATAATTTTCGTTGAAGGGATATTCAGGGGAGTTTCAGAATATAGGATCATGTTTTCTGCGCCGATGGAGAGGATGAATACAAGCCAATGAATGTCGAGGAAAAGAAGAAGATACTCATCGTCGATGCCGAGCAAGAGGTTGCTGACGAGCTTTTTAGTAACCTGCAACCCCTTTACTCGGTAACTCTTGTAGCCCAGGGAAGAGCTGCGATTCATGTCGCTCACGATCTGCTTCCCGATCTTATTCTTTTAGAGACTGACTTAAACGATATCAGTGGCTTTGAAACTCTGATAGAGCTCAAGGAGTCGGATCTAACCCGAGGGATCCCGGTAATTTTTATTTCCTCCAATAACGACACCGAAAGCGAAGAACGTAGTTTTGCTCTTGGTGCTGTCGACTATATTTCCAAACCCTTTCATCCGGCAATCATCCAGGCACGTATTCAAATGCAACTCCAGATGCGGGAGTATATCCTGACCATCGAGCGTCTCGGTATGATCGATGCGCTGACTAATATCCCCAACCGACGCAGCTTCGATATCCAGCTGCGTAAAGAGTGGGAGCGTGCTGTGCGTGAGAGTAACTGCATAGGACTGATGATGATGGATATCGACGATTTTAAGAAGTATAACGATACTTATGGGCATACCCAGGGAGACGCTCTCTTAAGAGCGGTAGCACGCGTCTTCGAACAGACGCTGAAACGCCCAGCGGACTTCGTGGCTCGCTGGGGCGGTGAGGAGTTCGTTATCCTGTTACCTAACACCGATGCCGAAGGCTCGATTGCCGTAGCTGAACAGGTGCGTGAGCAAGTATCCAAGCTGGTGGTACCCCTTAACGACGGCTCTCCTACACGGGTAACCCTCTCCATCGGAGTAAATGCCATGGTCCCCTTACGCAACTCCGATATGGAAGAGTTCGTCAACGGTGCAGATAAGGCTTGTTACGAAGCCAAGCGCAGTGGAAAAAACAGGGTTCTTCACGCGTAGCCCCCTACATCATATGATCTATAACGGATCGCCGCAGGGAGCCATTTAGCGGTGTATGGCTGTAGACTCTGTCTACAGCCTCGTTGACTCGGCTTCAATCGTTGCATGAGGAGGTAGCAATCATCATGAATCTTCATCTGGTGATCATCACCGGACTTTCAGGAGCTGGCAAATCTCAGGCTATTCGCGCCATGGAAGACCTGGACTATTTTTGCATCGACAACTTACCTCCATCCATGCTCCACCAGTTCGTCCTTCTCTGGCAGCAAACAGCCCTCGATGACAGGCGGCAACGCGTTGCCGTCTGCATTGATATTCGCTCCGGAATCTTTTTCAATACCTTTCTCTCCTCTCTCGATCAGTTGGCGCAGGTAGGCATTACCTACGAAATACTCTTCCTCGATGCTTCTGAGGAAGCTCTGATACGCCGTTTTAAAGAGGTGCGCCGTCCGCATCCTCTTTCTACCCAGGGCAGATTACAGGAAGGAATCCGTCTGGAACGACAGCGTTTGAAAGAACTGCAGCAGGTCGCCACCCGGGTAATCGATACATCGAATCTTAGCGTACACCAGCTTAAGGCCAGAGTTAGGGATTTTTACAGTCAACCTAATCAGGGAGAGGAGTTTTTGGTCAATGTCGTCTCTTTCGGCTTCAAGTATGATCTTCCCGAGGATGCCGATTTAGTCTTCGATGTACGTTTCTTACCTAATCCTCATTGGGATCCGGAGCTTCGCCCGTTGACAGGCAAGGACAGTAAAGTATTCTCCTATGTCATGAACAGCGAGCCAGCTTCCCGTTTCTTTACCATGTTGGAAGAACTGCTGGCTTTCCTGATTCCCCTATATATCAAGGAAGGTAAATATCAGCTGGTCATCGCTATCGGTTGTACCGGCGGAAGGCATCGCTCCGTAGCCTGTGCCATACGCCTTGCCGATTTCCTGCAGACCTTGCAAGCCAGAGTTCATCTGGAACACAGAGACGTCGATGCGTTAGAGTTAGAGGAAAGACGCGAGTAATGGGAGTTATCAATTTTCAGGCAGATGCGAATAATGAGAGCATTCATTAGGTTAGTTAGGAGGAAGAAAGTATGCAAAACGCACCTTATCCCTGGCGCGAAGTGGATCAGGGAACCAATCTCAGACAGCTTATGGCAATTTGGCAGGAAAAAAACGCCGATAAGCTCGCCTTTCGCTACCAGGAGGTCGGTGAAGAGGAGATCGTCGAAATCAGCTATCCCCGCTTCGCCGAAGATATCTGTGCTTTAGGTACAGCTTTTCTCAACCTTGGTTTACAGGGAGCTAAAATCGCCGTGGTAGGCGATAATAGTTATGACTGGATCGTAACCTATTTCGCCGCAACTAACAGCGGCAACATCATCGTACCCTTAGACCGGGATCTCAATACTGTGGAGATTGGCTATCTCCTTCAACGCAGCGGATGCAAAGCCATCGTCTCGACTGCAAAATACAACGGGCTCTTAGATGAGATAGAGCCGACCTTACCCGATTTGGAACACCGTTTACTGGTGGGACCGGGGGAGAGTCTGCGGGCTCTGATGGAAAAGGGCAGGGAGCTGTATCAAAAGGGAGATACTGCTTTCGCTAACGTCGTACTGGATGATGATGCTTTGACTGCTCTGCTTTTTACATCAGGTACGACTGGAGTTGCCAAGGGGGTAATGCTTTCTCATCGCAACCTGACCAGCGATGTCATTGCATCGATCATGAGTGTGGAATTATGGGGAACGACTGTCCTTGTTCTCCCCCTGCACCACTCCTTTGCTTTTACTACCAGTGTCCTTTGCGCTCTTCATTCGGGAACCACGATCTGTATCAACAAGACGCTTAAGGATCTCTCTCCCGATTTGCAGTTGTTCAAGCCAGACTATCTCTTTTTAGTACCCGTCATCGTATCCGCTCTCCACCGGAGGATTCTCCAGGCCATGCGTAAAGCAGGGCGGGAGGCATGGCTAACTAAGGTCATGGAGCACAGCGATGCCTTGGTCGCCCTTGGTGTGGACCTGCGCAGGGTGATCTTCAAATCCATCCTGGATAACTTCGGAGGCCAGCTGAAGCTCGTTATCAGCGGCGGAGCCGCTTTAGATGCTGCTCTGGTGGCACAGTACTACTCCTTCGGCATCGATCTGCGTGAAGGATATGGGACCACAGAGTGTTCACCGGTTCTGGCTGTCAACCGTAATTATTATCACAAGCCGGGAACCATAGGACCTGCTCTTCCTCTGGTGGAAATAATGATCAATGACCCCGATGACCAGGGTGAAGGGGAGATCTGTGTCAAAGGCGATATGGTCATGCAGGGCTATTACGGTGATGCCGAGGCAACTGCCGAAGCTTTCATCAATGGCTGGTATCGCACCGGAGACATCGGGAAGCTGGACGAAGATGGTTTCTATTCGATTACGGGCAGAGCCAAGAACGTGATCATTCTTTCCAATGGTAAGAATGTTTATCCCGAGGAAATGGAGATGCAGGTTCAGGGTCTGCCAGGAGTCAGAGAAGTGGTCGTTTATGACGAAAACGACCTCATCGTGGTCGAGATCTTTCCCGATGAGGAGTATCTCCAGGAAAACCCCGGTGTAGATATCAAAGTGCAGCTCCAGCAAGGCATCGATGCCATTAACGAAAAGCTGCCACGACATAAGAAGATGGCGGATCTGCGTATCCGGGATCAGGAGTTTGAAAAAACAGGCAGCGGAAAAATCCGCCGCACTGCTATCAGGAGATTGAAATAAGGTATGGTGACTTAGCGTCATAATAAATCAAATAAAACAGCGTCAGGTTTCAGCTGTGGCGAGAACCTGACGCTGTTTCTACATTTCTGTAGGATAGTTCATAGACAAAAGCGATTAGCAGCCCTCCCACCAGATTACCCAGAGCTACCGGAATGATGTTGTTCAACTGAGCCCACCAGGAGAGATCGTTAAGACCGGTGGCGACCGATGTTGTGAGCTCAGCCCATCCCGGGTGTTGCGCTGCCAGCTTCGCAGCCGGGAGGAAATAGCAATTTGCCACCACATGGTCGTAACCAGCAGTAGCGAAGAGCATGATCGGAAAGAAGATTCCCGCAACTTTGCCGGCGATATCTTTAGCTCCATAAGAGCTCCAAACTGCGACTGAGACCAGGATATTGCAAAGAATTCCTGAAAAGAAAGCTACGCCAAACTCGGTCTGCATCTTGCCAAAGCCGCGAACCATTAGAGCAACAGCCAAACCTCCGCCTGCCTTCCCTGGGACAGCAGCCTGATCGACCAGGAGAGCGATCAGCAAACCACCCAGATAATTGCCACAGAGGACCAGGGCAAGATTCAAAAGAAAACGCCGGATGCTGACCTGTTTATTCATCACGGCGATGGCGATCAGAGCGTTACCGGTAAACAGCTCGCCTCCAGCGACTACGATCATGACCAGAGCTCCGGCAAAAACGGCTCCGTAAGCCAGAGCAGCTGCGCTGGGATTCTCCAGGGCGAAGCTGGCTACTGAAGAAGCTACAGCCGCCAAAGCGACGAAGGCTCCGGCGACTATACTCAGAAGAAAGCTGCGCATATAAGGAAGGCCTGCTTTGCGGATACCTGTCTCCTGAGCGTACTGGCGAATCTCTCCGGGGCTCAGAAAACCTGAACTGTTGTTGGCAGACGTGACTACCGTCTCCTTTATATCCGGGCTGATTATGGCTGGTTCAGTTTTTAAGTTAACTCCTTTAGCTTGACGACCACATATCTCTTGGGCTCTTCGCCTTCGGAGAGGGTTTCCACATGGTCATGCTCCTGCAGGGTCATGTGAATCAGGCGGCGTTCGCTGGCAGGCATCGGCTCTAAAGCCTGCGGGTATCCATCCCGAACCACCTTGGCAGCGGTTCTTTCCGCCAGGCGTGAAAGAGTCTCGGCTCTCCTCTGCCGATAGTCGCCGATTTGAATCTGAATACGCAGGCGTTCACTTGTACTGCGATTGAGAGCCAAGGAGGCGATATATTGCAGGGAGTCCAAAGTGGCACCGTGTTTGCCGATGAGTAATCCCAAGTCCTGCCCATCACCATATATCGCTGCCTGTAACCCGTTATCGGTATGCTGAACACTCAGTGAGACTGGCAACTGCATGGCGGTGAACAAGGAGCTGAGGAAATTATAGAGATCGGCTGCAGCTCCCTCGGTAGGGATTTCCAGCTGCTGTGGGACGGGTACTGAAGCGGTATGATAGGAAGAGCCGGTATGATCATGCGGGCGTTGCTCCCTGGAGCGACGGCCGGGAGACATCGTAGCCTGCGAACGCTCCTGGAGTTGCTGAGCTATCTTACGAGCGATGTCATCTTGCATAGGGACAGGCGAGGACCCCTGGAAACTCGTAGAACGCATCTCCCGAGGCATCGTTTCGTCTCCGGGGAGAGCATCGTCTCGACCAGGAGTTGTATGTGGCTGGTTCCTTCTACCCGAAGCTCCTCTGGTTTCTTCCGGGGATCTTTTTTGTGATCCGGACCTACCCTGGGGTTTCGCAGTGTTTCTGGTCCTGGGGATCATCTCTGAACTACGCATGAACCCCTTGATATCTAACTCTTCTTCTACTTCCAGCTCGATTAGCAGCACTTTGGCAGGACGACCACCTATTCCGAAGAGTCCCTTGCTGCCTTCATCGAGTATCTCGATGCGCACACCCTCCCGGGGCAGGTTTAACTCCTGCAAACCTCTCCAAATGGCTTCGTCGATGGTTTTTCCTTCTTTTTCCAGAGTCCTCATAGTATATATGTCATCCTTTCATAGGGAGTTTATTTACTTCCTACCTCATGGATCATGTCTTCAGGGAGGATCTCTACTTTGACCAGGCGTTGGATGATGATCTGCTGTAGCGCGTAGACAAACTGACTTGTGGTCCAGTAGATGGACAGACTGGCAGGTTGGGACCAGCAGATCCAGATCATCATCAGGGGCATCATGGTCATCATCATTTGGCTGTTCTTATCTGTGGGCGACATGCCCATGAACTTGGTTTGAATATACGAGGCAAGACCTGCTAAAAGAGGCAGGATCTTCAGTTCCAGAGATCCGAAGGCAATGCCGAGGAAGGCTGACTCCGGTTCCCCGATGTAGGGAATCCAGAGGAAGGCGCTGGCTGCTCCTTCAGGAAAGTTAATGTCTCGAAAGACGCTTAAAATTGCGATAAACAGCGGAAACTGCAGCAGGGAAGGGGCACATCCTGATAGAGGATTGAAGTTATATTTATTCCAGAGTTCCATAGTCTCTTTATTGATACGATCCTTGTCATCCTTATACTTCTTATTGATAGAATCGATCTTGGGCTGCAGGAGGCGCATCATCAGCGTGTTGCGCATGGTGCGTATACGCATGGGCGTGAAGAGCAAATTGAAAAGTACCGTCAGCAGTACTATAGCCATGGCATAATTGCCGGTAATGCCATAGAAGGCGTCTAAGGCGAAGCGAAAAGCGTCGACGATAAACTGATAGATCATCGTAAAAGGATTCATGCGGATCCCCCTGTATATAAGTATCTAAAAACTATTCTGGTACGGGGTCGTAACCACCCTGATGCCAGGGTCCACACTTGGCGATCCGTCTCAGCATCAGTGCGCCCCCTCGTAGAGCACCGAATCTGCTGACAGCTTCGTAAGCGTACTCTGAACAGGTTGGCGTAAACCTGCAATGCGGTTGAGAGAGCGGAGAGATGCGCAGGCGATAGAAGCGGATCAGAGACAGAAGTAACGACTGGAGAAGGCTGTTGCCCGAAAAGGACATGTTAGTGCCTCCTTGCCTGGTTACACCAATGGAGAAAGCGGGATATCAGGGTAGTATAGGTTGTCTCCAATACTTGAAAAGACTTGTCGACTGCTGCCTGGCGGGCCAGCAGGACGAAATCGTATCCGCTAGAGGGCAGTTTACCGGCATGATGGCGAACCAACTCACGCATTCTACGCTTTACCCTGTTACGGGTGACCGCTGATCCCGCCTTACGAGCTACAGAATACCCGATACGGCTTTTCTGAGCATCTTCCTGAGGAAGGCAGTAGAGTACCAGATCCGGAGAAGCGAAAAACCTGCCCTGACGATAGACCGTTTGAAACTCTTTGTTTCTGCGTAGGTGATGTTCTTTTCTTTGTGGCAGGAAGAGCCAGGAGGCATCTCTTTCATGCCTGTCTCTTCCCTGCGTCGACATAGGTCATCTCCTGCTCATACTGCCTAATGGTACCACTAAGGAAAAAGACCACACATGGTGGCCTTTCAATTGTATCTATGGGTTTCCTGAGCCAAGCCTGGGAGATACCATGCTTAAGGGAACCCAATCATGCGCGAAAAAGACCGAAGCCTATAACTTCAGGTATTAAGCAGAGAGTACTCTTCTACCCCTCAGGCGGCGGCGGCGTAAGGTTGCGCGACCCTTGGCAGTCGACATACGCTTACGGAATCCATGGTTCTTCTTGCGTCTGCGGTTGTTCGGCTGGAACGTCCTCAGCATCCCTGACACCTCCTTACCTAGTTGATGAGAAAAGATTTGCCTGCAGGCAGGCGAACATCAGGAGTATACATGATAAGCACAGTGCTGTCAACCGAATTTTCTGAAATCCGGACACCCCCTTGACAATCCTAACTATCAGTAGACAAAATCTTGCGACGGTGATATATTTTTGTTCACATATACTTGGACAGGTAAAGAAGGGGCTAACATGTGGCGTACAGAAATCAGATAAGGCAGCTTGGTCTCGCAACCCTGATACTCCTGGCGTTTGCCTGCGGTTGTGCAGGTTCCGCCAGATATCAGCGACGCTCAGTAATTTTCTTCGATTATTTCGATACGGCGATCCAGTTTATCGCCGAGGTAAAGAGTGAGGAAGAATTCCTCAGGTATGCCAAGCAGGCTGAGGATCGTTTTCAAGAGTTGCATCGTCTGTTCAACATCTATGAAAGCTATCCCGATTTGATAAATCTTTGCACTATCAACACTAATGCCGGGGGCGAAGCCCTTGCGGTGAGCCCTGAGATAATCGCTTTGCTGCAGCTGGCCAGAGAGGGATATCGCCTAAGTGGGGGACTCCTGGATGTTACCCTGGGTCCTCTGCTGCGAATCTGGCATGATCTGCGCCAGGAGGCTCTGCAAAACCCTGACAGGGCTGTTCTGCCACAGGGTGCAGAGTTAAGAGAGGCTCTCGCTCTAGGTGGATTCGAAAATCTGCAGATCGACGAAGATGCCTGCTTGGTATGTCTGACCAAACCAGGAATGTCTCTGGATGTAGGAGCTCTGGCCAAAGGCTATGCTACCGAACTCGTCGCACATGAACTATTCGCCAGCGGTTTGCAAAACTTCCTCCTCGATGCAGGTGGGAATATCCGTACCATGGGTAAACCTCTCTCCACAGATAAACTGCGTTGGTCTGTTGGGCTGCAAAACCCTCAGTCAGGCACAGGAGACAACTTTAATCCTGTTATCGAC
>WRDA01000041.1 GCA_009783675.1 Symbiobacteriaceae bacterium
ATCTCCTGCAGATTTCCTGGCATCTCCAGGACTACTTCCTGTCGGCTATGCTTGGCACAGCTGCAGCCTTTTGCATTGCCATATCCTGGGGAGTATACCTCTATCGGGATAAGCTGTTGCAAACAAGCGAAAGCAGCCCCAAAAAAAGACTCCCGGGGGAGTCTGCTGTGTTGAGCGGTGTCACCGCTTTAAATGACGAAAATGATTTCCTGCAGACCTTCAACCGGGGTCTTATCCCACGACCGCCCCCGGAAAGGGGCAGCAGCCAGAAAGATAAAGACTGGCCACTGATCATGCAACACGCATTCCTTTGCGCAGCTTTACTACTCTTGGGTTTTACGGTGGGCATCTACTACTTACTAGGCATCGGAGCGAATTATATCATCGGAGTGTCTTTTTTACATGATATCGCTTTCTGAGTACCTATCTTTACGGTATGGACAATTCTCCTACCCTCTGCTCGATCATCTGCCACAGCTCATCGCGAGTCTGTGGCTCTTTTATGGAAAAAAGCAGAGGAACTGTTTCCAGATGCAAACTGCTTTGCAACATTGCTCTCTGCTGTGGCCACTGATTCCTGGTTAGTTTGTCACGTTTGGTGGCCACCACCAGGTTGGGAATCTGATAGTACTGCAGCATCTCCTGCATCTGATGATCCTGAAGACTCGGCTCATGGCGGGAGTCAACGAGATGTAAAACCAGCTTCAGATTAGGTCTGCTACTGAGATAACCCTCAATTAGGGGACCCCAACCCTCTTTCTTACTCTTGGCCACGGCAGCATAGCCGTAGCCGGGCAGGTCGACCAAGTGAAATAGTTTATTAATAAGAAAGAAGTTGATTGTTTTCGTCTTCCCTGGTTTCCCGGATACCAGTGCCATCTGCTTTCTCGCCAGGAGAGCATTGATCAGTGAAGACTTGCCTACATTAGATCTGCCAGCGAAGGCAATCTCCGGATAGGTTACCTCCGGAAACTGAGTCGAAGCAGCGGCAGAGATGATGAACTCCACAGAGCGAATGATCATCCCTGGTCCACCGTCTCGAGGGGCAGATGCTGTGAGGCCAGCAGCTGATTGGGATCTAAGGGTATGGTAAAGCAAGTTTCGTATGCAGGGATAGCCAGGCGAAGAACCTGGTCGAAATGATCAACTCCATGGATGGTCATCTTATCTTTGACCGCCGTAGGAAAATCATCTAGATCCCTGAGATTGTCCGCAGGAATGATGACCTCGTTGATTCCCGCCCGATGAGCCGACAGCAGCTTTTCTTTCAAGCCACCGATAGGCAGGACCTGCCCACGCAGAGTGATCTCTCCGGTCATGGCGATATCGCGACGAACCTTATGCTCACCGAGAGCCGAAACCAAAGCTGTCACCAGGGTTATACCTGCCGAAGGCCCTTCTTTGGGGACTGCCGTTTCCGGGAGATGGATATGGATATCGTTTGCCTCAGCCAGATCCGGGGGTAACCCATATTGAAGTGCCCTGGAGCGAACATAGCTAAAAGCGGTTTTGGCCGATTCCTGCATGACTTCTCCCAGTTTACCCGTCAGGGTGATCTGCCCTTTGCCCGGCATGATCACCACCTCTATGGGCATGACATCGCCACCGGTTTCAGTCCAGGCCAGGCCATTGGCCACCCCAACCTGATCCTGCGCCATGGCAGCATGGTGCCGGAAGCGAGGGATGCCAAGGTAGCTTCTAAGATTCTCCTGCTTGATCAAAAACTTGCTGGCGGGATCGCTGACAACACCTTTGGCGACCTTGCGAAAGATGCTGCTGAGTTCGCGCTCCATATTACGCACACCGGCTTCCCGGGTGTAGTCGGCAATAATGCCCTGCAAAGCTTCCTCTTCGATCTGCAGGATCTCATCTGACAGACCATGATCCTTCAGCTGCTTGGGAATGAGATGCCGCCTGGCGATTTCGATCTTTTCTTCTTCAGTATAACCAGAAAGAGAGATCAGCTCCATGCGATCCAGGAGAGGGCGGGGAATAGCCCCGGCATCGTTAGCCGTAGTAATGAAAAGCACCTTGGAAAGATCGAAGGGTATTTCCAAAAAATGATCGCTGAAAGAGTTGTTCTGCTCCGGATCGAGAACCTCCAGCATAGCAGCCGCGGGATCACCTCGATAGTCGCTGCTCATTTTATCTACTTCGTCCAGGAGAAAGACGGGATTCTTCACCCCGGCTGTAATCATGGAGTTGATGATCCTGCCAGGAATCGAGCCAACATAGGTCCGGCGATGCCCTCGGATCTCGGCTTCATCGCGGATACCACCCAGGGAGAGTCTGACAAAACGTCTCCCCATGGCTCTGGCTACCGACTTAGCCAGTGAAGTCTTGCCTACTCCCGGAGGCCCGGCGAGACAGAGTATAGGGCCTTTGGGCGACTGCGTCAGATGACGCACGGCAAGGTACTCCAGAATACGCTCTTTGGGTTTCTCCAGGGAGTAATGATCCTCGTTTAAGATTCTCTCGGCTTCCTCGACATCCAGGTGATCTTCGGTCTGTGTATCCCAGGGCAAAGCCAGGACAGTGTCCAGATAATGCCTTAGCACGCCGCTTTCCGATGAAGAGGATGATACCCGCTCCAGGCGATCTATCTCCTTGGCGATCTTCTCGCGCCAGGTATCTTCGATAGCGGTGATGCTCTTAAGCTTCTCCCGTAGCCCCTCGATCTCTACCGAAAACTCTTCCCGCTCGCCGAGCTCCTTCTGAATAGCCTTAATCTGTTCACGCAGATAATAATCACGCTGATTCTTCTCCATCTGCTGCCTGACCTGTCCCTGAATGCGGCGCTCGACATCCACCAGGCTGATATCCCGTTCGATGATGACCAGGAGATCCTGAGCTCGTTGCTCCACACTTAGAGTCTCCAGTAGTTTTTGCTTCTCATGCCAGGGGAAGGTTAGTTGTGCGGTGATCATATCGCAAAGATTGCTGAGATCCTGGACATCCTTAGCTGCATTGACCATCTCTGAGTTTAACTTATGACCCGATTGTACATAACGGGGTAAGGCTGCGACCAGCATGTTCAGCAGCACGAGTCTTTCGCTCTCTTCCACGGCTTCTTCGCTGAGAGGTTCCAGTCTGGCGCAGAGAAGAGCTTCCTCAGAGGAGGAGCGATCCCTGGTCAGTTCGATGTCGTCCTCATAGGATACGCTGATAAACTCGCTAACCTTAGCGCGCTGTAAACCTTCGACGACGACCTGCGCCACGTTGCCGCGCTGCTGCATCTCCTTGACCGCCGCGATTACCCCAACGCGAAAGAGATTCCTTTCGGTAGGATCCTGAATATGAGCATCGTTTTGGGTCAGGAGCAGAATCTGCTTGGAAGGTCCGTCATAAGCCTTCTGCAGAGCATTAATCGAACGCTGTCGCCCCACATCGAAGCGCAGGATGTTCCTCGGAAAGATTACAAGCCCCCGAAGGGGCAAGACTGGTAAGACAATGGCCGAAGATACGACCTCATTACCTTCCTCAGTTAATACCATAACGATAGTCTCCTCGATTTATTGACCTGTTGACCCTACATCTCCGACGGTCAGCTGTTTATCGGAGTAGTAATCCGGCTCCAGACCACTGGTGATAACCTCCGGAGTGATTACTACCCTGGTGATTCCTTCCCGATCGGGAATCTCATACATCAGGTTCAGCATCCGGCTCTCTAAAATCGTGCGCAGGCCTCTGGCGCCTATTTTCTGCTTTATGGCCATAGAGGCGATTTCGGTTAAGGCCTGATCCTCGAAAACAAGCTCTACATTATCCATTTCGAACAGTCTCCTATACTGTTTGATCAGCGCATTCTTCGGCTCGGTGAGGATGCGTACCAGAGCCGATTCGTCAAGACTGGAGAGGGCGGCAATCACTGGTAAACGCCCGGTGAGCTCCGGAATTAGACCGTAGCGGATCAGGTCCTGAGCGGTGGTTTCGGGCAGTAAGGTTCCTTCTCCAACTTCGATGACCGAATGGAGCTCCGCACCAAACCCCAGAGGGTTCTTCGCCTTGCGCGACTGAATAATCTTCTCCAAGCCATCGAAGGCTCCACCGCAGATAAAGAGTATATTGGTGGTATTGATGCTTAAAAACTCCTGATGAGGATGCTTGCGTCCTCCCTGGGGGGGTACGCTAGCTACCGTACCTTCCAGAATTTTCAGCAGCGCCTGCTGGACACCTTCACCCGATACATCCCTGGTAATGCTGACATTTTCGCTCTTGCGTCCGATCTTGTCGATTTCGTCGATGTAGATGATACCCATCTCAGCCTTGGGAATATCAAAATCGGCTGCCTGTATGAGCCTAAGGAGGATGTTCTCCACATCCTCACCTACGTATCCTGCTTCAGTAAGAGTCGTCGCATCGGCTATGGCGAAGGGCACATTGAGGATGCGGGCCAAAGTCTGAGCCAGATAGGTCTTGCCCACACCGGTCGGGCCGATGAGCAGGACATTGCTCTTGGCCAGCTCCACTTCTTCTTTGGTTGCTTTGCGACGTACACGGGGTTTCTGCTGCAGGTTGTTGACCCGCTTGTAATGGTTATAGACCGCTACGCTAAGAACGCGTTTGGCTTGTTCCTGTCCGATGACATATTGATCCAGAAGTTCCTTTATTTTTTGGGGCTTAGGTAAAGAGGACTGGGATGCCGTAAAGACCTCACGGCTGTCGGTGTCATCATCGACTATTTCCACGCAGAGTTCGACACATTCGTTACAAATAAATACCCCTGGGCCGGCAATCAGACGCGTAACCTGACCCTGTTGCTTCCCACAAAATGAACAGTAAAACGGACCCTTGTCCTGATTGCTCTTTGGCATTGCCGACCTCTCTCCCGCTTGTTTCCAGCCCGATAGCCATTATTACCAGGTTTCCCTTAAAGTTTAGCAGTCCTTATTTTACTTAGGTTTACTCCGGAAGATCCGTAGCTTCCGGATCGTCTTCGCTCTCTGCCACCTCTGCAGTTTCATCCGCATCATCTGCCAGGTCCACATCATCTACGCCCTCGGATGCCGTATCGATGTCAGACAGGTCGATTACCTCCGGTGGGCTATCCAGTGGAATACCCTCTTCGTAGATGAGATCCAAGACTTTACGCATACGTACTTCCTCGACGCAGCTCTCATACTGACTCTCACTGGCGCGCATCCGCTCTTCCACTTCGGCGACATTATCATTACCCATCGAAGCAGCCAGCTCGCTGAAGAAGCCCTGCATGTCTTCCTCGCTTGGTTCCACCGCTTCCGTGGCTCCTACCGCATCCAGAACCAGAGTTCGCTTAGTCGAATTATAGGCTGTGCCACGGAAATCATCACGCAGTTGATCAACTTCTTTGCCGATGATACGCAAATACTCATCGATGTCGATGCCCTGGCGCATCAGATTATAAGCAAAGTTTTGCAAGAGCCTGTCGATCTCCCGTTCCACCAGGATATCGGGGACATCCACCGTGGAACTACTGACAACCTTATCCAGCAGGGCTGAACGATAAGCACCGTCAGCCTCCTCGGTTGCACGGGCAGTCAGAGATTGCAACAGGTCGGCTTCCCATTCTGCCAGGGTATCGAACTCAGATACTTCCTGGGCAAACTCGTCATCTACAGGTAACAGTTGTTTACGCTTGGTATCCTTAATGCTGCACTTGAAGATGGCATCCTTGCCTGCCAGGTGCTCTGCCCGATAATCTTCGGGAAAGGTGACAGTTATTTCCAGAGGGACACCGATCTCCTTGCCAATCAGAGCGTCTTCAAAGCCAGGGATAAAACGACCGCTGCCAAGCACCAGGCTGTAATCCTCTCCCTTGCCGCCTTCGAAGGCTTCGCCATCGATGAACCCCTCGTAATCTAAGGTTATGGTATCCTCCAGCTGGACGACTCCTTCGGCGAGAGAAACCAGACGGGCATGCTCTTCCTGCTGCCTCTTGATTTCCTGTGCAATCTCCTCTTCTCCCACTATCGCGGAAGGTTTGTAGGCAGAAACGCCACGATAGTCACCCAGGGTAACCTGAGGCTTTACCGGTACCTCGATGACGAAAATAGCGGTCTCACCCTTGGCGAACTGTGTCACATCCCACATGGGACGGTCCAAAGCCTGGGGTTTCTGATCCTCCAAAATCCACTCATACACTTCGGGTACCAGAAAATCTATGGCATCTTCATAGAAAATTTCCTGTCCATAGCGACGCTCCAACATGGCGCGGGTAGCTTTCCCTTTGCGAAAACCCGGGACAGTCAGACGCTGGCCAACCTTGCGATATGACCTCAGTAAGGCCTCTTCCACTTTTTCGATGGGGACTTCGACTTCATAATGTTGAATGCTTTTCTCCTTAAGCTCCTGGGCTAGTAATAGCATAGGATCCTCCTTAAATGCAAATATAGAACAGGTAATTGTTCGTTTAGCCAGCCTGAAAATCCTTCTTTAGTGCATATTACATGTGGAGCGAGTAGAAGCTATTGGCTACATCAGTGAACTGATATACAGTTCCACAGAAGAGATCGTGCGTCCGGTGGCTGCCCGAATACGCTCCGTAACCAGATCCTGAATACCCTGGAGTAGCAGCAGATCCAGCCCTTCGACTGTGCTGGCAAGATCCAGGACCAGGGTAAGACTATGTTTTTGCTGCAGAGAGGCATTATTCAGGCGATAGAAGGGAGAACCCCCCTCGGAGATGACTCTCTCGATCAATGGCTGAACCATCGGTAACTGGAAGGCGAGACCGGAATCGCTGGCGAAGGGCGGCTTAACCTGGGTTCTCTCCAGGATCCGCTCTTCCTTGGAGCTTCGCCGCATGCTATCGAGAACATCGGTCAGGGTCACAGGGATCTTACGTCTGACCTCGGTGTGGGTAACCGGGATGACATGGGTTCCCTGATCATGACGCTGGTTTCTGGCCAACTGCATTTCTTCTTCCGAAGCCAGATCGCCGATATCGATCACGCGCTCCGGCGGAGTTAGCAGCAAGGCATCGCAGATTCTTTTGATCATGGCACGGGATGTCCCCAGAATCAATAGTTTTTCCGGCATCAGGCGACCAAGCTCCTGGCGCACTTCCTCGGCATGCACCCCATCCTCAAAGATAGCCCGCCGCACCGCAGCCATGCGGCTTTGCTCCGCCTTCGCCGAGCGACCGGCCAGTATCCTGTTGCCTGATATCAGCAGTCCGTCATCGATAATCGCCGTCACCTGCAGCTCTCTGGCCAGGGTCACTGCCCGGTGACTCTTGCCCGTTCCGCTGCTTCCGATCAGTCCAATTACTTCCATGTCACTTTAGTCCCTTTAGAAAGACCAGCGCGGCTTCTAAAGACCCGATCTCGATGACTGGGATTCTGTCGCCGGCTGCACTGAGAGCTTCCTGATAGTTGGCGCGGGGAGCAAGAAAATAGTCGGCTCCGTTATGCAGGGCACCAAGCACCTTCTGACGTATGCCACCGATGGCTCCTACATTGCCATACAGATCCACGGTTCCAGTGCCGGCAATGCGCATCCCGGCAGCGAGATCGTCATTCGAGAGCTGGTTGATTATCTCCAGGGTCATCATTAAGCCAGCCGAGGCGCCACCAATATCTTCGGAGAGGACGTTGATTTCCAGAGGTAGCTCCAGGCGCCAATTGACATTCGAGACTGTCACCCCGATGGCACCTATCTGAGGATCATCGAGTCGAGGTACGAGTTCGATGTGCAGGCGCAACTCCCTGTCTCCGCGTAGGATGACCAGAGTCACCATCTCTCCCGGGGTTCTGGTACGCAGTAGCGCCGTCAGCTGGGTATTGACGCTGATGGCATTATCCTCACAAGCTACGATGATATCTCCCGCATGAAGAATACCCTCCGATCGATTGCCCTCAGTAAACCCTAAGATTCTCACGCCATCGCTCATCTCGGCTACTTCATAACCACAGTGACGCAGCGCCAGACCAGTGGCTACCTCCTGGCTGTTTAACATGCTCTGCAGCATTTGCTGTTGATACTCCTCCTCACTGAGAGAAGCGGGGCGTACCTGAGCCAGAGGATAGATGTCATTTTCGGGAATAAAGACCGCACGTAAAAAGAGGGGAATATTCGCATGCTGGCTTAAGACCACAGTCATCAGGAAATCACCATCACTCTGGTGACCGTCCGGAACCTCGATCATTTCACTGAGGACATAGACGTTACCTGGCATATAGATAATGTAGTTTATGGGCATGGAAAAGAGGACGAAGACCAGCAGCGCAAAGACAGCATAATAGGCTAAATAGCGCAGTGGTGATCTGCGCGGCATGCTAATCATCTGCATCAGGACTCCCCCCTTGAAGATGATAGTCCGATTTGTAAAAAGGTTACGGCGGTTCTGCTGTAAGACACTCTGCGATAAGAGCGTAACTGGCCATACACGCCTGATATATCGGTATCCTTGTGGTGTTCGACGACAATGATGGCCTCAGGGGTTAACCAACCGACACTTCCCAAGCGAGTAAGAATCGGCTCATACAGATCGCTGTGATATGGTGGATCACAGAAGACCAGGCTTACTTTTTGCTTTGGCTGCCAGGATGCAAGCCTTCGCAGGGCATCTCCAGCCAGTACTTCACTGACGGCGAGAAGCTTACAATCCTGAAGATTCTTCTCCAAAGCCGTCAATGCACGACGATCTTCCTCCATGAAGGTTGCCCTGGTCGCTCCTCGAGAGAGAGCCTCGATGCCCAGAGCACCACTCCCGGCACAAATATCCAATACTACCGCTTCTGCAAGAGAACCCTGCAGGATGTTGAAGATCATCCCCTTGAGCATACCGGTGGTGGGTCTGGTGCTGACTCCCGGGACGGTCGCCAGGTTCCTGCCCTTACATATACCGCTGATTACCCTCATGACGCTGCGCCATAATTCAAAGCGGTCACAATCGCCGATAGCTGCTCCCGGTCGAGTGCTGCCAAATAGGTCTCCAGCTCGGTCATCTCCTCTTCGAGTAAAGGCCAGGAGAGGGCGAAGGAGTCTGCAAAGCCACTCTGAGCCAGACCATACACCTCTCCAGGTCCCCGCAGTTCCAGATCGAGGCGAGCCAGCTCAAAACCGTCATCGCTGCTACACAGAGCTTCTAGTCTGGCGGCGGCTATGCTACCAGGAACTTCAGTGAGACCTTCCTGCAACTGCTCATACGAGGAATCTAAGAGCACGCAGTAGGATCTGAGGTTACCTCTACC
>WRDA01000042.1 GCA_009783675.1 Symbiobacteriaceae bacterium
AAATTCAGCGCTGCCAACCGCCAGTTGAACACGCAAATGAAGTCTACTGGTGAGGTTATGGCAATCGGTCGCTCTCTTCCGGAGGCTTTACAGAAAGCGGTACGCTCTTTGGAGCAGGGATACAGAGCGGTTTATGATCCTGCTTTCCTTTCACTGGATCGGACCGAGTTGCTGACAGCAATTACCAGGGGAGATGATCAGCGCCTTTTTCTGTTGCTGGAAGCTTTAAGGCGTGGTTTTTCACCTGCTGAGCTCTATGATATCTCATTGATCGATCTCTTTTTTCTCCATCAGATGCAACGTCTCGTCTTCATGGAGGATAAGATTGCGGAAGCAAAAAGGAAGCGAGCAGAACTTGATCAGGATTTGGCGCCTGCTGATTGCGATCTCTCCATTGAGGTACTTCGTGAAGCAAAGCGTCTGGGCTTTGCTGATGAGGAGATCGCCAGGCTGTACGGAGTAGACTGTCGTAGCGTTGCCTGCCGACGTAAGGAATTGGGTATTAACCGGACCTACAAGTTGGTAGATACCTGCGCAGCGGAGTATCCTTCCCAGACACCGTATTACTATGCTACTTTTGAAGACGAGGATGAAGTAACTCCTCTGGGTGATAAGACGGTAGTAGTTATCGGATCGGGTCCAATTCGCATCGGTCAGGGCATAGAGTTCGATTACTGTTCGGTCCATGCGGTGCAAGCTTTACAAAGTGCAGGATATAAGGCGGTTATGGTAAACAATAACCCTGAAACTGTGTCGACCGACTTCAATGTATCCGACCGCCTCTACTTCGAACCTCTGATGGAGGAAGAGGTCCTGGAGATATTGGAGCGCGAACAACCATATGGAGTCCTGGTCCAGTTCGGAGGACAGACAGCTATCAATCTGGCTGCATCAATTGCCGCAGCTGGCTTCTCCATCCTGGGCTCTTCTTTAGAGACCATCGACCTGGCAGAAGACCGCGAACGATTCGAAGCTCTTCTGGAGAAGCTCTCACTCCGAAGGCCAGCTGCTCGTGCAGTGCGTTCCCTCGCAGAAGCGTATAAGGCAGTTGAAGTTCTGGGCTTTCCTGTCTTGGTGCGTCCTTCATATGTTCTGGGGGGACGTGGTATGGAAATCTGTCACTCTGTTGACGAGTTGGCAGGTTTTCTGCAGGAAGCTGCCAGGGTTACTCCTCAGCATCCGGTGCTGATCGATCGCTATCTTCACGGGCAGGAGCTGGAAGTGGATGCTCTTGCCGATGGTGAGGATGTCATCATCGTTGGGATAATGGAACATATCGAACGCGCGGGTGTTCATTCAGGTGATTCCCTGGCTGTGTATCCCTGGTATCATCTGCAACCCTGGCTGATCGAATCGATTTGCGAAGCCACACGTAAACTGGCTTTGGGCCTTCAGGTCAAAGGTCTGATTAATATCCAGTTTGTGGCTTTGGATCATGAGCTTTTCATCATTGAGGTTAACCCTCGCTCCAGTCGCACTGTTCCCTTCCTTTCCAAGGTTTCCGGATTGCCAATGGTTCAGGTTGCTACTCGGGTTTCCCTAGGAGAGAGTTTACGATCTCAGGGGCTGTATGAGGATGCCACTCCGCGTCTCAGGGATACCCTCTGGTCTGCAGGGAGTTTCTACGCTGTCAAGGCTCCGGTTTTTAGCTGGGCTAAACTGAGAGGAGTAGAGATTGGCCTCGGTCCAGAAATGAAGTCTACAGGTGAAGTAATCGGCATCGCTCCAAATTTTGAAGAGGCTCTGGCCAGAGCCTTCTGGGCTTCCGGCTGGAAACCAGGAGAACAAAGAGGGCTTTTGGCAACAATTGCTGAAAGGGACAAACCGGAAGCCATTCCTCTCATCAAGCAACTCTGGCGAGCTGGTTATAAAGTTTATGCCACGAAGGGCACTCTGGATGCTTTGAAAGAGGCTCAGGTTCCAGCAGTATTTCGCGACAAAATCGGACGTGCGTCACCTACTGTGCTGGATGCTATTACTGCAGGTGAAGTTGATCTGGTGATAAACACAGTGACCAAGGGTAAGCTTCCTGAACGTCAGGGTTTTATGATTCGGCGCAGTGCAGTGGAACATGATTGCCGCTATTTTACTTCTTTAGACACTGTCGCTTCTTTTTGGCGCTGTCTGGGTTATCTTGGTAATACTGCGAATCTGAAGCCAAAGACCCTCCAGGAATATCTGGGGCGACTGCGGGATTAAGGTTTCTAATGCAGGTGAGGTGAGTACTTTGCAGGTTCAGGCTGTTGTTACGTATCAAGAAGAGATCGCCCGGGGAATATGGCGTATGCAGGCTTTGGCTCCCGCAATGGTACTCTTTATGCAACCAGGGCAGTTTGTGCATCTTCTCCCTCATGATTTGACTCTCAGCTCCGATCCGCTGCTCAGGAGACCTTTGAGCCTGGCTGCTTTCAATTCGGATAAAGGTACTTTTGAGGTAATCTATCAGGTTGTGGGGCGGGGGACAAGGTTACTGAGCCTCTATACTGTCGGAGATAGTCTGGATACTATGGGTCCCCTGGGAAATCCTTTTCCCCTGCCAGCGAAAACTCAGAAAAGGATTGCCATGGTGGCAGGTGGCATAGGCTTGCCTCCTCTGTATCCCCTGGCACGTCTCCTGATGGAGAGAGGTTATGATCTCTTCCTTTTTCATGGCTTACGAGAAAAAAAACTGGCGATAATGCAAAGGGATTTTGAACAAATTGGTCTTCCGATTCGTCATTACACTAATGATGGTTCACTAGGTATGCCAGGGCTGGTTACGACGAAACTTCATGAAGAGCTGCGCGAGCTTGGTGTCGACCTGGTATATGCCTGCGGTCCCAAGGGAATGCTGGTTGCCTTGCAACAGATTCTCAGGGAAGCAGGGATCCCCGGCTGGTTTTCTCTGGAAAATCATCTGGCATGTGGCGTTGGAGCATGTCTCGGTTGCACGGTAAGGATTATTCAGGATGGGAATTGGCGTTATGCGCTCCTCTGCCAGGATGGACCAGCTTTTGCCAGCGAGGAGGTGCTCTTTTAATGCCTGATCTGTCAGTCTCACTGGTAAACAGGGATGGTCAGACCTTCCTTTCTTTGAAAAACCCGGTTACCGTGGCTTCGGGAACCTTTGGCAGCGGATTGGAATACGCTTCATACTGTGACCTGGGCTGTCTGGGAGCATTAACTACTAAAGCAGTGACCTTAGAATCCCGCCAGGGTAACCCTGGCCAAAGGGTGTATGAGACACCCGCTGGAATGCTTAACTCGATAGGACTGATGAACTCCGGAGTGGAGCACTTTTGTCACGAGGTACTTCCTCAGTTACGTCAGATAGATAATCTTCCTCTCATTGTCAACGTAAGCGGTTCTACAGTTAAGGAGTATGCGGCAGTCGCCGAAAGGTTAAACGCAGAACAGGGCATAGCGGCCTTGGAAATTAATGTTTCCTGCCCCAATGTTCATGAGGGCGGGATGGCTTTTGGCACCTCGCCAGGGACTACGGCAATGGTTACCCAAGCGGTCAGAAAACGAACTAAGCTACCCATCTTCATCAAGCTTACCCCCAATGTTACGGATATTGCACCTATAGTACGAGCAGTCGAAGATGCTGGCGCTGATGGTTTCAGCTTGATTAATACAGTCTTAGGTATGGCTATCGATATAGATGCTCGTAAACCAGTATTTTCGGCTATCTTTGCCGGATTATCAGGACCAGCTGTACGGCCAATAGCTTTGCGTATGGTTTACCAGGTCTACCAGGTGAGTAAACTACCAATCATAGGCATGGGTGGCATCTCCACCTGGCAGGACGCTTTGCAGTTTATTCTGGCCGGTGCCAGTGTCATTGCGGTAGGAACGGCGAACTTTGCTAACCCCAGGGTAACCATGGATATTATCCAGGGTCTTCAGAGCTACTGTAGCCATCAGGGTGTAGATCATCTTCAGGAACTCGTAGGGTTGGCTCATAAATAATACGGTTGCATTGTTTAGCGGGACGCAGGAGCGAAGCTTCTTGACATCGTCGGATATGGGTATTATGATATGGGACAAGCCATTAGCTAAATGGAATAACTTAAAAGCAGATCAAGACGGGAGGTGCATTCGTGCCCGTAACTCCGGATCCTGACACCAAACCACTGAGAAAAGGGTTTATCAGCGTTACTACGGTAGCAGGTGCTCCCAAAGCAACAGAACCTAGGCAAAAAAAGCCTTCCAGCAAAGAAGGCTTCTTCGGGCTGAACTGGAAGACGGCATTGATAGCCGGGGTAGCAGTAGTCGCAGTCATATCTCTGTCTACATTCTTCTTCTTTATTCAGTCATTATATAGTCAGCCCATCGGGTTACCGGTTGTACCTACTGTGTATAGCTCGATTCCAAGCATTCCTGTTCTGGTCGAAGATCTCGCAGTACTGGATAATCGGACCAACTTTCTGGTCATGGGTGTCGATGAGAGTGAATGGGATGTGGGTCGTTCGGATACGATGATCCTGGTCTCTGTTCCTGCAGATGGAGAGCCAATTGTCCTGATTTCCATCCCCAGGGACACGATGGTCCCCCTCTCGGAGACCAATGCCTACGAGAAGATCAATCACCTGTATCCCTGGTATGGACCGGAGTTTGCGACGAATACTGTCAGTCGCCTTCTGGATATACCTATTGTCGGTTTCGTGGTGGTCAATCTGGAAGGGTTTGTCAAGCTGGTTAATGAGCTGGGCGGTGTCCTGGTAGATATCGGTCCTCTACCTTTGTATTATAGTGACCCATATCAGGATCTCCTGATCAACCTCCCTGCCGGAGAGCATCGTCTGGATGGTGATCAGGCCATGCATTATGTACGCTACCGTAATGATGCCAATGCCGATATTGGAAGGATCGAGAGGCAGCATAACTTCCTGAATGCCTTGATGGCTGAGTTCAGGACTAATAACTATAGCGTGACTAAGATCCCGGCTTTGCTTACCACTGCTTTAAATATGGTTACGACAAATATACCGTTTAACACCCTACTATCCATAGCCGGATCGGTTCTGAAAAGCATCGATGTGGAGATGGAGCATGTAGTACTGGAAGGTAATGGGTTGATGTATAATGGCCTGGCCTATTATATTTTACGCTATGAAGATTCACTAAACCAGATTGCCGAGGCATTATTCCCCGAGGCTGAGCGGTATAAGTATGTTCAGGAGCATCTCAACGAACCGTGGGTAAGAGAGTATGAGTGGTTACGCGCAGAGTTGTACGCTCAAGCTTTGCAGGAGTGGCAACGTAACTACTATGGCATAAGTACACCCGATGACAGTGACGATTACACTGAGGATGTAAATGAAGACGAAGACGTTTTATTTCCGGACGAATCAGATGATCCGGAGTTCTTAGGTGGTTACGAAGATGAAGGTCTGCTGACTGAAGATGAGGACGACTTAGGCGTTACTGACGAAGAATATATAGAATACATAGGAGACGAAGAGGAAGAGGAAAGCGGAGGGTAAAGGATCGCTGAAGCTTAAAACCTGAATAGAATATACCGCCCCGAGGGAGCAGGCGCTCTTCGGGGCGGTATTTTGCATACTCATTTCCTTATGGTCGGGGAATTCCTTCTATCTTACCGTAAGTAAGATCGCAGACGATCAGGGGATGAAAACCCTCCGTTACCATTTGACCCTCGTGAAGGAGGATTTCCTGGTATGTTATACTTTTTAGCGACCACTCATCCAAAGAAAAGCGGTAAGTCATAAGAACAATGCAATCCTCTTCCTCCATTACCAGTTTCTGGCTCAGATGCTGCAGCTCAAAGTACCATTGCCCTTCGTCCTCAAATACCGGACGACCTCCTGGAGGATGGTTGAGTTCAAAGAAGGGCAGCGCAGGCCTGAGAGGGAGTTCAGTGCCCTGGTCAATCTGCTCTTGCCATGAATAACCATCTGTTGAACGGAAAACTTGCAGCTCGCTATACACGGAGGATCCGACTCCTGGTGACTGTAGCTGGAGCAGATGATCTTCCGATCTGGCTTGATAGTCGAAGGAACTTTGCCAGATGAGATCCAGACTCGCATCGAAACGTGTCACCCCGTACTTAATCAGGACGCCATCCAGAGTGGTCTTCTCTGCGATGGTAAGTGGACTGTTGCGTAATAATTGCATCGCACTTAGTAATACTTGGTTGACTTGAGATTCAGCCAAGTTATTGTACTGAGGAGATCTACCGAGATAGAGAGTACTAGCCGGAGCTCCTTGATAGTCGTAACTCAGTCCGAGTAAGTCATGGATGAAGTACCAGGTTAAAGGCAGATAGGTAATGTCAGCATAATTAAGCAGAGGCCACACCTGAGTTGCGTTATCGATGGTTTCCTCGCCTATGGTCACCATATAGTTGACAATGCTGGCCTGGATTCTGGTGCCTGGTACACGATCGGCACTCGTCGAAGGTAGAGTATCCTGGATCAGAGCTATAATCGGGATAGAAGGATTGGCCTTTACGCTCAGATGAGGACCGGTCATGGTGAATCCGGTTTGTAAACCTAAAGCACGGCAAAGGTTCCAGGTGAGAGGAACATAGGTTATTTCCCGGTAAGTCAGCAGAGGATACAGAGCACGCCTGCCATCGACTATTTCGCTGTTGATTCGCAACTGAGCTACTGCTATCTGAGCATCCACCATCTGTGGTGAAAGCTGGGAAGCCCACACAGTAGGGCGGATAAGCACCACGCATAGCAGTAATCCAAGCAGAACACCCGAAATACAATTGGTTGTAACTCTATTATGACGAAGTAAGAGCGGGTCGTTAGCAGGCATGATCAAACTCCTTCATATGGTTTTTCAGAACTTAGGGGAGGTGCAGGACATGCTTGGTGGTACCCGCTCTCTCTCCACATACAGAGATTGTTACTTCGCTCCCTGGATTACCCTGGATGAGCCACTCTGCTTTCTTTTCGCTGCGTCCACTAAGGTGACCAAGATCCAGTTTTGCTTTTCCCTGGGCAATAGTAACACCCTCGCCGCAAAGAGTGGCTTCCACAGGCTTGGTTACACGGATACGTGTAGCCAGGGTTGTGCCTGCACTGTTGAGATAACCTCCATTGACAATCCCACAGGTTATCTTATATAGTCCATCGGTTAACTTTTCTACTTTTACTTTACGTATGGCCAGGAAAGCCATTGCTTTAGCCTGCATATTTGTGAAGCGCATGTTTTTCTCACAGAGTTCCGGTAAGAACTGAGGTGGAGGGTTTTGGAATGTGTACTTGCTCTTCCAACCACCAATTTCCACAGTGCCGAGTTGGGGATGCTCGTAACTCTCCCAGGCCAGGAAACCATCCAGGCTCTCCTGGTCGTGCCAGGCAAATACCTTAAGCATATCGGCTTCCTGCTCTTTGTCACTCTTGGGTTGTCGAGGTCCTTCGAACTTAGGTTTCTCGCAGCCAGCAGCTACCTGAATGCTCCATAGCTCAGTAGACCAGGACAGAATGCCCCGATGATTGTAAATCCAATCCAGGTAGACACCTCTTAAGGGATTGTTTTTATCAGCGGTAAAACCATCATAAACTGAACAGTGACCATATCCGGTCAGCTCTGCTCCCAGGGTACCCAAAAGCTTATACGCTTCGAAATCGTCCTTAACCATCTGTGCATCGGGGATAGTACAGCAGGGACGCAGGTGAACATTACCCGAGGTATGGTAACTCATGGCTCCGGCAATATTCTTTTGCCTGATCAGAAAATCTGCGATAGCCTTAGTTTCCGGTTCTGAGAGTGCATAGTCGCCAGAGCCGATCTGTTTGGCATCGATATCCCAGAATGCCGGCATATTGCGATTAACATCCAGACCCCAGCGAGATCGTGCAGGATGGACTTCGATGCCATCGAACTCGACGATACGGCCTTCCTGGTAAACTCTGTAGTAGGTACCACCCATGTCATCGGGTTGACGTCGTACCATCAGTCGAGGATCGCTTTGCGAGACTTTCCAGTCACCGTGAGGATCTTCGATACGCATTTGAGCAATCCAACCATCACCATTGACATCCTCTGCATGCAGGCCAGGCTGATCTTCGCTATGAGGGAAAAGGCGGGTGGATGAACGCAGGGTGAAGGGGGTATGCAGATACATCTCCGATCCATCGATGGAAACACGAGGAACGATGTACCAAGAAATTCTTTCAAGTAACTCGGTTGCTTCCGGATCACTGCCATAATTCTCCAATAACCAACTGGCTGTATATAAAGCTACAGCAGATCCGGTGACTTCGCCGGCGTGAAAATTGGCATCTATATAGTAGCCTGGCTTTTCTGCAGCGGGGTGATTGGGAGCGGTTATCTCCATGCAGATGATCTCGCGACCCTCATAGGTCTTGCCGATGGGGTATGACCTGACCAGTTGAGGAAATGCTGTACACCAATCCGCGATCAGTTGTTTGATTTCATCCCAGGTATAATACTTAGCGGCTTCGTAAGGAACCTTCATAAGATGCGTCTCCTCTCAATTCTTAAGACAGACTGTCTGCTTAACAGTCCCTGCACGGTCACCACTGGCGATGATGGTGACTCTCTCACCGGGGCTTACCTCTACCAGCCATTCGACCTTTTTGCGTAATCCAGGAGAACTTCCTCCTCCGTAGGGTCCCTGAGAGAGGGTAGCACTGCGTCCCTGGAGGTGACCAACGGTGATCTCGCTTTCGCCTCTCAGCACTGTTCCACCACAGAGAAAAGCTTTAACAGGAGCAGTAATACGATTGTTAATCGCCTTTTGAGTGCTGGATGTGGGTAGGAAACCTGTATTCTCTACGGCTGCACTGATCAGGTACACACCCTCGCTTACTCTCTGGCAGTTCACATTGCGAATCGCCAGCTGTGGCAGACTCTCTATGTGCATCAGAGAGAAGCGCATATTTTTCTCGCATTCCTCTTCCAGGAGTGCTATTGGCGGGTTTTGACGCCCTTCTTTGGGATTCCAGCCACCAATCTCCACTGCACCAAGTTGAGGATGAACGTAAGCAGTCCAGGGGAAGAAGCAGATGCCACCCATGACTTCATCATTCCAGCGTAAGGTCTTAAGTTGGATCTCCTCTTGTTCTTGGGGAGAGAGTTTTGCCATGGCTTGGAAACCCTTGGTTTTCACTCCCGATCTCCCTATCAGATCCCAGAGTTCGGTGGCGAA
>WRDA01000043.1 GCA_009783675.1 Symbiobacteriaceae bacterium
GAGCAGCGATCATTGCTGCTGTCAGCTGTGCACCGGCATCAGGAGCCGTCAGGTCTACATCTCCCGCAGCCGTTACACCCTGAGCCACCAGGCTGCTTTGCAGTGCTGCCAGTGCATCAGCATAGTTACCTTCCGCTACGCCCTGGGCCGCGTTCATGGCTGCGATAAGCGCTGCACCGGCATCGGGAGCCGTCAGGTCGATATCTCCTGCAGCCGTTACGCCCTGCGCCACCAGGCTATTTTGCAAAGCCATCAATGCGTCAGCATAGTTGCCATCCGCTACACCCTGGGCCGAATTCATGGCTGCGACAAGCGCTGCACCGGCACCGGGAGCCGTGATATCTACATCGCCTGCAGCAGTTACACCCTGTGCCACCAGGCTGCTTTGCAGAGCCGCCAGTGCGTCAGTATAGTTGCCATCCGCTACGCCCTGGGCCGCGTTCATGGCTGCGACAAGCGCTGCACCGGCATCGGGAGCCGTGATATCTATATCACCCGCAGCCGTCACGCCCTGCGCCACCAAGCTGCTTTGCAGAGCCATCAATGCGTCTGCATAGTTACCATCCACCACGCCCTGGGCCGCGTTCATCGCTGCGACAAGCGCTGCACCGGCATCAGCCGCTGTCAGATCGATATCTCCCGCAGCCGTCACGCCCTGCGCCACCAGGCTGCTTTGTAATGCTGCCAGTGCGTCAGAATAGACTCCATCAGCCACTCCTTGGGCTGCGTTCATCGTTGCGACAAGCGCTGCACCGGCACCAGGAGCCGTGATATCTACATCGCCTGCAGCTGTTACACCCTGTGCGACCAGGCTGCTTTGTAATGCTGCCAGTGCGTCAGCATAGTTGCCATCCGCCACGCCCTGAGCTACGTTCATCGCTGCGACAAGTGCTGCACCGGCATCGGGAGAAGTCAGGTCTACATCGCCTGCAGCCGTCACACCCTGTGCGACCAGGCTGCTTTGCAGAGCCGCCAATGCGTCAGCATATATGCCATCTGCTACCGTTTGAGCCACATTCATCGCTGCGACGAGTGCTGCACCGGCATCGGGAGAAGTCAGGTCTATGCTTCCTGCTCCCGCCACGCCCTGGCTGACGAGATCTGCTTGAAATGCAGCAAGGGCATCAGCATATGTGCCGTCCTCCACGCCCTGAGCTGCGTTCATCGCAGCCATTAGTTGGGCTCCAGCGTCAGCGGCTGTCAGATCAACATCACCGGCAGCCGTTACACCTTGGCTGACCAGGCTGCTTTGCAAAGCCGCCATTGCATCAGTATAGTTTCCGTCCGCATTCTCCTGGGCTGCATTCATCGCAGCGATCAACTGCCCGGCGGCACCAGGAGCTGTCAGATCGATATCTTCTGCGGCGGTCACTCCCTGTGCCACTAGGCTATCTTTCAGCGTAGTCAGGGCATCGGCATAATTACCGTCCGCAACAGTCTGAGCCGCATTCATGGCGGCGATCAGTTGTGCGCCAGCATCGGGCGCTGTCAGGTCGACATCACCGGCAGCCGTAACCCCTTGTGCGACCAGATCCGCCTGAAGGTCTGCCAGAGCTTCAGCATAGAGGCCGTCCTCAACGCCCTGGGCCTCACCCATGGCATCCAGTAGTTGCTGCACAACATCAGGTGCTGTCAGGTCGACATCACCGGCAGCAGAAACGCCTTGCTCCACGAGGCTGTCTTTAAGTGCTTCTACAGCTTCATCATAGCGATCATACTCTGCTTGCTGGGCCGACTCTTTGGCATCCATCATCTGGTCGGCAGTATCATTATCACCGACCTCGATGCCCTGTTCGCGAAGCTGTTCTCTGAGCGCTTCTACAGCTTCGTCATAGCGATCATATTCCGCTTGCTGTGCCGATTCTTTGGCAGCTATCATCTGGTCGGCAGTATCATTATCTCCGACCTCAATGCCCTGTTCGCGGAGCTGCTCTCTGAGGGCTTCCAAGTCGCTTTCATAGCGAGCATTCTCCGCTTGCTGGGCTGATTCTTTTGCTGCCATCATTTGGTCGGCTGTATCACCATCGCCAACTTCAATCCCCTGTTCACGAAGCAGTTCCCTTAGATTCTCTAGTGCTTGATTCTGCTCGCTATCCATATTATTCACCTCATTAAAAATTAGTCGAGATTATTCGCACCTGTATCATAACACTCTCTGGTTTCAAACCAGCTTCATTCCATACACAAATGGACCTGATTTAAAAACTTTTTTGCATACTGTTTGAAAAATGCCTCCCCAGGACGGGACTATTATCGCGTTCTGCGTGGGAGGCTGAACAAGGCAAGATGGAAGCTAAACACGTCTGTCCAGGAAGTTTGCCAGGAAGCGCTGGGTGCGCTCCTCCTGGGGATTACTGAACAGCTGCTGAGGTGAGCCTTGCTCCACGATCTGACCCTGATCCATGAAGATGGTGTGATGCGCCACATCTCTGGCGAAGCTCATCTCGTGAGTAACTACCAGCATGGTCATCCCTTCGGCGGCAATGGACTTCATCACCGCCAGGACCTCCCCCACCAACTCCGGGTCCAGGGAAGAAGTTGGTTCGTCGAAGAGAATCGCCTTTGGTTCCATGGCCAGCGCTCTGGCGATGCCCACCCGCTGTTGCTGCCCGCCGGAGAGTTGATTAGGGTAGCTGTCTTCTTTTCCTGCCAACCCGACCCGTTCCATGTAATGGAGACTCATCTCTCTGGCTTCACCTTTGGGTAACTTGCGAACCACCAGAGGACCTTCCATGACATTTTCCAGCGCCGTCTTGTTGACAAAGAGGTTGAAACTCTGGAAGACCATAGCGGTGGAGCGACGAATAGCCATTATATCGGCTTTATGCGCTTTGGTAGCATCCACCTGGATCTCCCCGATACGGATCAGGCCTCGGTCTGCCGGCGCCAGGAAGTTGATCGTACGCAACAAAGTGGTTTTCCCTGAACCGGAAGGTCCGATGATGACTACCACCTGTCCTTGCTCTACCTCCAGGTCGATACCTTTTAGCACCGGGCGATTACTGTAAGATTTAAAGATACCTCTCAGCTCGATCATCAGGCGAGTCCTCGCTTCCGCTTAGCATATCGTTCAGCGAGGCGAACAATGTGCTCTAAGACGATACAGGTGAGCCAATAAATCGCCGCGGCAGCGATGTAGACCTCGAAGAAACGCAGGTTACGGGCTGCGGTTAGCTTCGCCTGAGCAATCAGTTCGATGACAGTCACAGAAAACGCCAGAGAGGTATCCTTAATCAGGGAGATGATGGTGTTGCCCAGGTTCGGCAGAGCTACCAAGAATGCCTGGGGTAAGATAATACGCAGATACATCTGTTGTGACGTCATGCCAATAGACTGAGCTGCCTCGAACTGACCGATATCCACGGCTTCGATGGCGCCTCTGATGGTCTCGGTGAGATAGGCTCCGGTATTGATGGAGTAGGCCACATAGACATAATAGATCGCCGGTATCCCCGAAATATCGAAGCGCCAGCCGTAACTGGCTTCCAGCGCTTTGAGCATCAGAGGGAGACCATAGTAAGCCAGGTAAATCTGGACCAGGAGCGGTGTGCCGCGAATAAAAGAGGTATAAAAACCTACGATATGTCGTAATACAGGAACTTTATAGATACGCACCAACGCAGAACCAAAACCGATGACCAGACCAAAGGCAAAGGCAATGATAGTGATGGCAAGGGTTGTCGGCAGTGCCTGCAGAATAATAAAGAAAGAGCGGTAGAGAAAATCTACATCAAAAATCTTGGGAATAGCCTACCACCCTTCCTAGCTGCAGTACACAATCAGTTGGAGCTGCCCTGTGCTACTCTGATAGATGGGGGTTCCAAACCCCCGTCGCATTTCAGGCGCATGTCCTGAAATGCTTGCAGGAGCTACGCTCCTGCGCCGTAGTTCCTGTGGCGGAGTAGAAGCCTGCTTCTATCATGCTATGGATTACAACAGTTCATAGGCTCTACTCTATTGTATAGTCCTCGCCGAACCATTCAATGCACAGAGCCGCCAGAGAGCCATCGGCGATCACTTCATCCATGGCTTTGTCGATAAGAGCCTTCAACTCCTGTCCACCAGCATCCTGACGTACCACGAAGAAGGACGCCGAAGCTTCCAAAACCTCGCCGACGCATTTGATTTTCAGACCCAGGGTTTGAGCATAGCTCGCGACCACGGCGTTGTCATTTACGGTGGCAGCAACTCTGCCGTTGTCGATGTCCATGAAGATATCCACATACTCCTCACCATAATAGCGCATGGTGAAGGGATTGCCGTGAGCGTCGTTGTACTCTTCCAGCATTTCGGAGAAATAGTCACCGGTGACCCCGCCAAGTTCAGCGCCTGCGAAATCTGCCAGACTGGTGCGCTCATTATCATCGGCATGGACTACCAGCTGGGTCTGCACGAAGATATATCCCTGGTCGGGGAAGAGATACTTTGCCTCACGCTCGGGGTTCTTGGCAATCTGGTTGGCCACCAGATCGAACTTGTCAGAATCTAAACCAGCGAAGAGCGCTTCCCAGGATGCGGTGATAAACTCAAACTCGATCTCGGGAATCCGTTCATCCAGCAGGCGCAGCACTTCGATATCATATCCGGTGAGTTTACCCGCCTCATCCAGGAAGGTGAAAGGACTGTAAGTGCCCATGGTGCCTACCTTGATAGTCTTTACCTGTGGGGCAGTCGGTGTATTGGGCGTGGTGGCTGTAGGCGCTGGTGGTGTGGTGGGGGTGCAGCCAGCCAGCAGTGCGATGATAAGAGCAAGACCGATCAGCGGTCGCAGGGCAGATAACTTCATCTGACATCCTCCTAAAACTATTGGTAAAACCAAACACTTTTTGTCTCTTGAAATGTTGCCTTAATTTTATACCACTTATCTGAGTAAGTCAACCTGGCGCTCATGGCAGTTTATTATCATTTAACCAAATGCACGCATCTTATATAACCATTTGCACATCCGGGATATTTGCCGAGAGAATATTATGGAACGGTGATCTCAACAAGCAAGAGGTATGCCTGCATTTAGCATCGAATCTGTTATGTTATAAACGTATTGCCGACAAGTAACTGCAAAGGAGCCCCAAAATGAAAACATTGATTCTGTTCTACTCCTACTCTGGGAATACCAGACGAATTGCGCAAAATAAGGCAGAAGAGATTGGTGCCGATATCGAAGAGATTAGCGAGGTGAAGAAGCCATCTGTGCTGGCAGCTTTTACCATCGGCTGTTATAAAGCCATTCGAGGCTTACAGAGTCCGATCAAGCCGCTAAAGTCCAGGCTTAGCGACTATGAATGCATCATCATCATGTCTCCTATCTGGGCACATCACCCTGTACCTGCGGTTTACACGGCTATATCTCGCCTGCCTGCAGGAAGAAAGGTCGAACTGGTGATGGTTTCTGCCAGCAGCGGATCTCAAAACAGCGCTAAGAAAACCATGGCTCTGGTTGAAGCACGCGGCTGCGAGGTTGTTGCCTACACGGATCTGAAAGCCAAATGAAACATACCTCAGAATAGCTCATAGCTGTTGAAGTGGTACAACTTAAGGGAGAACTGAGAGGAGAAACACGCTCTTTCCTGGAGCGCTATCTCTTTCCAGGTATGACTTACAACAAAGACCGTGTACCAACCTATCCTAAACGCACCAAACTGGGCTGGGTCTTTACGATGAACGCACCAGGAGAGCATTACACAGACTTCTTTGATGGTCTGGTACGTTTAACCGGGCGTATCATCGGGGATTCTGAGTATGTCATGGCCTACCAGACCCAGCAGTTTGAGGACTATTCCCTCTATGCAGCAACCATGTTCGATGTGGAAATGGTCAAGCAACGCCACCAGGTGCAGTATCCCAAGGACTGCGAAGCCGCATATACCATGGGTAAACTGCTGACTGAGCACGCTACCCTAATGTCTTAAGGATGTGATAAGGAATGTCTGTGCCTGGGGAACAGTAACGTAGACCTTTGCGGTTCTGTTTAACCAGGTCGTTATATCTTTGACAATGTACGTCTGTTGGGTGTATAATTGGCTTCAACACATAGGAGGTGCTTGCCATGTCTGATGCCAGAATAAGCGTTCGGGTGGATAATACTACCAAGAATCAAGCCGAGGCGGTTTTTAACGCTCTCGGCCTGAATATGAGCACGGGTATAAACGTTTTCCTAACCCACGTTGCCCGTTCGCGGTCGATCCCATTTGCCTTAGAATTAGGGAGCGATCTGCTGGAGCGACGAATGCGGGAAGCAGTAAGCGAAAAGGTTTCCACAGTCAGCCTATCCGGTGCCCCGGTTGCCTTATACGATGACCTGCAAAAACGTCCATATCTCGAATACCCTGATGGCACAAGAGTATATGAAATCAATTGACATCCCGCATGTACTATTGTTTGCAGGACCTAACGGATCAGGTAAAACGACCGTGACGAGGGCCTGGCAGATTAGCGGACTCTACATCAACGCTGATGACATTAAGGTTGTTCGCCGGAGTTCAGACCTGGAAGCAGCGCAGGAAGCAGAAAGATTGCGCGAGTTATGTGTATCGGAGCGACGATCTTTCACCTTCGAGACTGTGCTCTCTACAGAACGAAATCTTGATTTACTCTCCCGTGCAAAAAACGCAGGTTTCTGCATTGAAAGTATATTCGTCTTAACGGTTGATCCTGAGTTGAACGTATTTCGGGTCCGTAGTCGCGAACTGTCCGGAGGTCATACAGTGCCAGCTGATATAATCCGAAGTCGCTACATCAAATCACTGGCTAATATTAAGGCTCTGATGACCCTGAGTGATACATTCAGACTCGTTGACAATACTGTTCGGCCGGAAATCCTGCTTATTAAAGATGTAAACGGTCAACGTATACTTCCCAATCGTTACTGGACTTTCGAAGCTATCGAAAACCTGACAGGTCTTTCTATGTAGTCAGAATAAAGAAGGAGTGATTTAATGCGCAAGTTATCCGTTTGTGTCCTGGTTTTCTCGCTGTTGCTCTCCCCCCTGATGCCTCAGTGCGTGTCTGCTCAGGATTTTGTGGCCTCCTCCTGGGCCATGATCTCAGTTTTACAGGCAGAAGAGATGGGCTTAATCCCCCCGGTGTTGCAAAGCGCTGACTTAAGACAAGCCATCAATCGTGGTGAGTATGCTGCCCTTGCTGTCAGGCTCTTTGAGTTTCTGACCGGTGAAGAGGCAGGATTACCCGCCAACAATCCCTTTTCCGATACGGCAGATCCGGAGGTTCTAAAAGCTTATCAGAATAACCTGATGGTGGGAGTGTCCGCTACCGAGTTTCAGCCTCATGTGCTACTTAACCGCGAAACTGCTGCCACCGCTCTGGCTAATCTGGCACGACGTTGCTTGATCCCTGACTGGCAAAAAGGCGCAAACTACAAAGTGGATTTCACCATGCCACCTCTCTTTAGCGATGACGAGTATATCTCGGACTGGGCAAGGGAATCCGTCTACTTCATGGCCTCTCTGGGCATCATACGCGGCATGGAGAACAATATCATCGCTCCCCGCAATGTCACCGCCGATCAGGTCAGCATCAACTTCGCCGGTGCCTCCCGGGAGCAGGCTATAATCATGATCGGCAGAATGGCCGAAGACCTGCAGGGAACTATTCTCAAAGCCGAGATTGTTCCACTGTCAACGGATGATGAAGATACCCACTTCTGCGGAAACCCCTACGATCAAGATATCACATTGTATGTCCCTAACGAAGGCAGAGATGGGTTTGACACCATCACCGGCAAAACCTGCGGCTGTGCGGAGCATATCGTATCCCTCCTGGTGGATGCAGAGGTATACCCCGATAGCGGCGTAGCTTTGGATTATTTCAACTTCAACGGCAGATACGGATATGCGGATATGAACCCTGCCTTTGGAACTGTGGTAACCACAACCGGCACAACCGGTGAGTACCTTTATTTTGGTTGTCTGGTTAATACCCTTCTTACTTTCTTTGATTTGGATGAAATTGACCTAACCGTCGATGGCGAGATCATCGAAACCGGGCACGAAACCTACGACTATCCGTTTACATTTTATGGGAATCAACAGCCGGAATACGGCTATGTCGATGCCGACGGCAGGGTGTGGATGCATCCTGTAGCCAGAACTCAGGGTATAGATATGAACGAAGTAATGGGCTCCCTGGGTATCAGTTGGGGTATCGACCTCTTCGCCTATATCCTGCGAGGTTACTGGATCGATTACAGCGGACGCTTTATACAGTTCGGAACCATGGATTTTAGGGATATAGACGATATTACTTATGGTTTATTCGATTCCGAGTTCTCCCAAAACGGCCAGTTGACTGCTACGGAGTTCCTTGGTGATGCCACAGTAGACTTGACCTTCGCTTTCCAGGAGCGTCCGGGTAGTGCCATGAGTGATGGAACCCCTGCCTTCGTAGGAATCATTCGCCTAAGCTGTATGAGTCTACAGCAGGATGGGACTATACTGATCAAGTTTATGTATAATGAGCCCAATGAATGGCTCACTTACTCCTTCGGAGGCATGACCCTGGAAGATGCATATGCAGAAAGCCACAGCAGGTGACAGTGATACCTGCTTTTACGTTTCGCGGGCACACACTGGAAGCTAAATGATAGCATAGGGGGCAAATGATGTACGACTTAATAATTAAGCAGGGTAAGATTGTCGATGGCACCGGCGCTACTGGCTACATCGCCGATCTGGCAATCAATGATGGCAAGATTGCCAAGATTGCCCACAAGATCAGCGATCAGGCCGCCAGAGTTATAGATGCGGCAGGCCTTGTGGTCTCTCCGGGCTTTATCGACATGCACAGCCATTCCGACGGAACCTGCCTCTTCAACAGGACGGCGCATAATTATCTGCAACAGGGAGTCACTACAGAGGTCATGGGTCACTGTGGCAGCAGCCTGGCACCCTACAGCGACATTATGGAAGAAATGTTCGATTCCATGTTCGTAGAGACAGATCCGGAACTGGTCGGGGTTTATCGTCAGCTGACCAGCATCAAAGCCTTTTTCGACTATATCGACCAAACCGGCAATGGCACAAATGTGGCCTTGTTTGTGGGGCATGGCAATCTGAGGATGGCTGCCATGGGTATGGCGAACCGCAAACCTACC
>WRDA01000044.1 GCA_009783675.1 Symbiobacteriaceae bacterium
GACCACCGTGTCGCCCTTTTTGACATGCATTTTAGGTTGTGACATTGTTATCCTCCTCGAAGGCTAGAGAACTTCTGGTGCTAAGGAGATGATGCGCATGAAATCCTTCTCGCGTAACTCCCTGGCTACTGGCCCGAAGATACGGGTACCACGGGGAGTCTTATCATCTCGGATGACCACGGCGGCATTATCGTCGAAGCGAATGTAGGAACCGTCTCCGCGACCGACACCTTTACGGGTGCGCACGACGACAGCCTTGATGACATCGCCCTTCTTCACTGCTCCACCAGGGGATGCAGATTTAACGGAAGCGACGATGACGTCTCCGATGCCTCCGTAACGGCGAAAGTGGCCTCCCAGGACCCGGATACACATGATCTGTTTTGCGCCGGAGTTATCGGCAACGTTTAAGATCGTCTGCTGTTGAATCATTTAACTCGTCCTTTCCCTGGTGTGCGTCTACTTAGCTCTCTCCAGCACTTCGACCAGGCGCCAGCATTTATCCCTGGAGAGCGGGCGGGTCTCCATGATCAGTACAGTGTCGCCGATGCGGCATTCGTTATTCTCGTCGTGAGCCTTGAATCTTGTGGTTCTCTTGATGCGTTTGTGATAGAGAGGATGAGCTACCATCGTTTCGATAGCTACCACGATAGTTTTATCCATTTTATCACTGACTACCACACCGCTGCGCGTCTTGCGACGTCCACGTGTCTCCATGATTCTTCCTCCTCGTCGCTAACTGCCGATGTTCAGCTGACGCTGACGGATACGGGTCTGGACACGGGCGATATTCTTGCGGGTTTCGCGAATACGCATGGGATTTTCCAGTTGCCCTGCCGCCATCTGAAAGCGAAGGTGAAACAGTTCTTCTTTGTAGTCAGCGAGCTTCTTCTCCAGTTCGGTGATATCCATGCTCCACAGTTGTTTAAGTTCCTCACCCTTCAAGAATCTCACCACCTAATTCGTTACGTTTAACAAACTTGGTCCTGACCGGGAGTTTGTGGGAAGCCAGGCGCAGAGCCTCTCTGGCGACCTCTTCGGTGACTCCGGCTATTTCGAACATCACGCGACCAGGTTTGACCACGGCAACCCAGTATTCAGGAGCTCCCTTACCGGAACCCATGCGGGTCTCAGCTGGTTTAGCCGAGACTGGTTTGTCGGGAAAGATCTTGATCCAGACTTTACCGCCACGACGGATGTAACGGGTCATGGCGATACGAGCGGCCTCGATCTGACGGTTGGTAATCCAGGATGCTTCCAGGGAAAGTAAGCCGTACTCGCCTGAAGAAACCTCGGAACCACCTTTGGTCAGCCCGCGCATCTTTCCGCGATGCTGTTTACGATGCTTAACGCGTTTGGGGAGTAGCATGCCTTCTGCCTCCTTCCCTGACATCTCGTGCCTCTCTGGGCGGTGGGGTGACTTCCAGGGTACGTTTGTTTTTTGTCAGAACCTGACCCTTATAGATCCAGACTTTAACCCCGATCTTGCCATAAGTGGTATTGGCCTCATAAAAACCATACTGGATATCGGCGCGCAGGGTATGCAGAGGGATGGTGCCTTCGTGGAAGACTTCGCCTCTGGCAATCTCGGCTCCGCCAAGTCTGCCCTTACAGGAGACCTTGCAACCCTTGACTCCGGGGACGCGCATAGCCCGGGTGATCGCCTGGCGCATGGCACGACGAAAACCGATGCGGCGTTCCAACTGGGAGGCGATGCTTTCGGCTACCAGCTGGGCGTCTCCCTCGGCATTGCGGATCTCCTGAACCTTCAGGGAGACCTGCTGGCGAGTCATCACGACCAACTGACGGCGTAGTTCTTCGATACCCGAACCACCTCTGCCGATAACCAAACCTGGTTTGGCGGTAAAAACGGTTATGCCGATGCGATTCGCGGTCCGTTCGATTTCAACCTTGGAAAGCCCGGCGGCAAACAGTTTCTGTTTTAAAAACTTACGGATCTGGAAATCCTCATACAAATAATCGGAGAACTTCTTGGTGGCAAACCAGCGGGATTCCCAGTCTTTGATGATGCCAAGACGCAGGCCGTTTGGATGTATCTTCTGTCCCATATCTCTTAGCCCTCCCGCTCTTTCAGCACGATAGTGATGTGGCTGGTGCGCTTCAGGATAGCGAAGGCGCGACCCCTCTGACGAGGTTGTATCCGCTTCATGGTGGGACCGGCATCGACATAGGCCTGAGCCACATAAAGAGAGAGTTCGTCCATATCGAAGTTATTAACCGCGTTGGCTAGAGCTGAACGCAGAACCTTGCTGATAATGGGCGCGGCTGCTTTGGGTGTAAACTTGAGGATTGCCAGGGCTTCGGCTACATCCTTACCACGGATATTATCGATGACGATGCGTGCCTTACGAGGTGCGATACGCACGAAGCGGGCGCAAGCCCTGCTTTCCATGACTTCATCTTCGCTAAAAGCATATCTTTCTGACATTTCACCTGCCCCCTATCTGCGACCCGTGGTCTTTTCCGAGCCGGCGTGACCCCGGAAGTTGCGGGTAGGAGCGAACTCACCGAGCTTATGTCCGATCATGTCTTCGGAGATGTAGACCGGGATGTGCTGTTTACCGTTGTGTACGGCAATGGTGTGACCAACCATTTCGGGAAAGATGGTCGAGGCTCGCGACCAGGTCTTGATGGCACGTTTCTCCCGCTTGGTGTTCATCTCGCGAACCTTCTTGAGCAGATGGTCGGCGATATAGGGTCCTTTCTTAATGGATCTGGACATCGTTATGCTGCCTCCTGTCTGCTAATCATCGGCTGCGCGGGGTAACTATATAACGGCTGGACTGTTTCTTGTTCTTGCGGGTCTTATAGCCGAGAGTCGGCTTACCCCAGGGAGTAACCGGGCTCTTACGTCCCACGGGAGCTTTACCCTCACCACCACCATGGGGATGGTCCACCGGGTTCATTACTACGCCGCGGACGGTGGGACGAATGCCCATATGCCTGGTGCGTCCGGCTTTCCCTATGGAGATGTTTTCGTGATCGAGATTGCCAACCTGACCAACAGTGGCTCGACAGGTTCCCAATATGAGGCGCATTTCACCAGATGGCAATCGCACATGAACATAGGCCGATTCCTTAGCCATCAGCTGAGCCGAGGCTCCGGCAGATCGTACCAGCTGTGCACCCTTACCAGGTTTAAGCTCGATGTTATGGATGATGGTGCCAACAGGCATGTTCTTCAGAGGCAGGCAATTGCCGGGTTTGATGTCCACAGTTTCGCCGGAGACCACGGTGTCGCCTACTTTCAGGCCCTGGGGAGCCAGAATATAAGCCTTGGCTCCGTCCACATAATAGAGCAGAGCAATGCGTGCGGTTCGGTTGGGGTCGTATTCGATACTGCGAACCTTAGCGATAATGCCATCTTTGCTGCGTTTGAAATCGATGAGGCGATATTGGCGCTTGGCTCCACCACCCTGATGGCGAACAGTAAGCTTGCCTTGATTGTTGCGTCCGCCGCGGCGTTTAAGCGGCGCCAACAACGACTTCTCGGGCTTCTTTGCGGTTACTTCTTCGAATGTAGAGACGCTCATGCCTCGCAGAGCAGGGGTAGTCGGTTTGTATTTTCGGATCGGCACTATAAACCCTCCCCTATATTCCTTCGAAGAAGCCGATAGGCCTCGAGGTCTTTTTCAGGATGACGATGGCTTTCTTCCAGTCGGAAGTGTAACCGGTATGTATACCATAGCGCCGGGGTTTACCCGGAACGCGCATGGTGCGAACCCGATCCACCTGTACACCGAAGATGCTCTCCACCGCCTGTTTAATCTCGATCTTGTTAGCGTCCAGTTTTACCTGAAAGGTGTAACGCATGTCAGGATGCCCGGCGACGCTCTTCTCGGTGATGATCGGCTTGATAAGGATATCGTGAGGATCACGCACGGGAGAACACCTCCTCAATCTTGGCTACGGCTTCTTTAGTCATGATTAGTTGATCATGGAGGAGAAGATCGTAAACATTGATGACCGGAGCAAAGGTAACGCTGATACCTGGCAGGTTACGAGCCGACAAGTAGACGTTTTGCTGGGGAGTTCCGGTGACTATGAGAGCCTTGCGCTCCACCTTAAGATTGTCCAAAAGGCGGACGATCTCTTTAGTCTTCGGTGCTTCCAGGGTGAGATCTTCGAGGATGATGACTTCCTGATCTCTGACTTTTACAGACAGCGCCGAACGCATCGCCTGACGACGCACCTGACGATGCATCTTGAAGCGATACTCACGAGGTTTGGGACCGAAGGTTACTCCACCTTTACGCCATAGAGGCGAGCGGGATGATCCGGCACGAGCACGACCCAGCCCCTTCTGGCGCCAGGGTTTATGCCCTCCTCCCTTCACTTCACCGCGTCTCAGTGTGGAATGGGTACCCTGACGCTGGGCGGCAAGGTAGGCAACTACCGCCTGATGCAGGGAAGGTTCACTAATCGGAGCTTCGAAGACAGAAGCAGCAAGCTCGATCTCCCCTACCTGTTCGCCATGGGTATTGTATACGGGCAGCTGAGGCATTATTTCCTCCCTTCTCGCGCCTTTTACAGCACGACTGGACACTATTATTTACATTCAGGGGGTTATCCATACCCACCCTGAGAACCCCCCGGTAGGTATGCCCGTTTTCAGGCGCAGGTCCTGAAAACGGAGGAAACGATGTCTATTTTTTAACCGCGTTCTTTACCGTTACGAGCGCGCCGACGATCCCGGGGACAGAGCCTCTGATCAACAACAGATTGCGCTCGGTATCAACGCGGACTACGCTCAGATTTTGGATGGTTTTGCGTACCGCGCCGAGATGACCCGGCATCTTGCGATTCTTAAAAACATGAGCCGGACCACGGGCTGCCAGGGATCCTGGAGCACGATGAAACTTAGATCCGTGGGTCATACGCCCCCGGGTGAAGTTCCAGCGCTTAACGCCACCGGCATAGCCGCGACCCTTACTGGTTGCGGTAACATCCACCAGGTCTCCCTCGCTGAACAGATCACAGCGGATCTCCTGGCCCACCTCCATATCGGCAGCATCGTCGAGACGAAACTCCCGCAGGTAGCGCTTGGGGGAAACCCCATGGGCGGCGAAGTGACCGCGCTGTGGTTTATTAAGTTTACGATCGGGACGATCTTCATATCCTACCTGTATCGCACTGTAGCCATCAGTGGCAACAGTCTTCTTCTGGACAACCACACAGGGACCAGCCTCGATAACAGTTACCGGAATGGAGAGTCCATTAGCGGCAAATACCTGGGTCATGCCTAACTTTTTGCCGAGAATTGCCTTTTTCATGGTTTACCTCCTGCTAATAACCTGATACCTGCTCGGGGATTTTAATGGCCCCCGAACGCATTTCATCGACTCTGCCAGGATCGAATGCGAGGGATGAGGAAGACGCCCTGGCTGAAAAACTGATATGATACAAAGATCAGGGGCGTCTCGTCATGAACCTACTGCTTGATCTCGATATCGACGCCTGCGGGCAGGTCAAGCTTCATCAGGTCATTAACCGTGCGCGGAGATGGGTCGATGATATCGATGAGGCGCTTGTGAGTACGCATCTCGAACTGTTCACGGGAATCCTTATACTTATGAACGGCCCTCAGGATGGTATAGAGATTGCGTTCTGTGGGCAGAGGTATCGGTCCCGAGACCTGTGCACCTGTCCTCTTAGCAGTTTCGACGATCTTCTCGGCACAGGCGTCGAGGAGAGAGTGATCGTAAGCCTTGAGACGGATGCGGATTTTACGCTGCTTTGCTTTCGTCGGCAAGGAATAGCCTCCTTATTCTGGTGACAGTGTTTGGTGTGTACCGCCTTGTGGCGGGGTTCAGAGTAATGCACCCTGAACCCCGCCGGGAGGTTGTTCTTTATTCGACGATCTTGGTGACTACGCCGGCGCCGACGGTACGGCCACCTTCACGAATGGCGAAGGTAGAGCCTTCCTCGATAGCGATAGTCGTAATCAGATTGACCCGCATGCCGTTGGTGTTGTCTCCGGGGACGACCATCTCCATGCCTTCCGGCAGATGGATGGTTCCGGTGACGTCAGTGGTGCGGAAGTAGAACTGGGGACGATATCCATCGAAGAAAGGAGTATGGCGGCCGCCTTCGTCCTTGGTCAGAACGTAGACATTAGCTTCGAAGGTCTTGTGGGGTTTGATGGAACCGGGCTTAGCCAGAACCTGACCGCGCTCGATGTCCTTGCGATCGACACCGCGCAGCAATACGCCGATATTGTCTCCGGCGATAGCGCTATCCAGAATCTTCTTGAACATCTCTACGCCAGTGACTACTACTTCGCGAGGCTTGTCCATGAAACCGACGATTTCTACCTTATCCTGGACCTTAACTGTTCCACGCTCAACTCTGCCGGTGGCTACGGTACCACGGCCGGTGATGGTAATGGTGTCTTCGACGGGAAGAAGGAAAGGCTGATCGGAGGCGCGCTCCGGCTCGGGGATGTAGCTGTCGACTGCATCCATGAGATCCCACAGCTTGCCGCACCATTCGCAGTCACGCTTGCCGCAGCCGCACTCGCCGGCTTTAGGAGCCGATCCGGAGATAACAGGGGTATCGTCGCCAGGGAAGCCATTCTTGGTCAGAAGATCGCGAACTTCCAGCTCTACCAGCTCGATAAATTCGGGATCATCGACCATATCGGATTTGTTAAGGAAGACAACGATGTAGGGCACGTTGACCTGGCGAGCCAGGAGGACATGCTCTCTGGTCTGAGGCATAGGACCGTCAGCAGCGGAAACCACCAGGATAGCGCCGTCCATCTGAGCGGCACCGGTGATCATGTTCTTGATGTAGTCAGCATGTCCCGGGCAGTCGACGTGAGCGTAATGACGCTTCTCGGTCTCATACTCCACGTGAGCCGCATTGATGGTGATACCGCGGGCTTTCTCCTCGGGAGCTTTATCGATATCTGCATAGTCCATAATAGTTGCGCCACCGGTTGCAGTGTTAATGATGCGTGTTAAAGCAGCAGTCAGCGTGGTCTTACCATGGTCAATATGCCCGATGGTACCCACATTCATGTGAGGCTTGTTGCGCACGAAAGTCTTTTTGGCCATTGTTTTTCTCTTCCTCCTTGTTTTTCTGCCTTTGTGATTTAACTTCCATATTGTATTAAGTTACCGGTTATTGCCCGCCATACCCCAACTGCTGCCACGCATGCGGACGACGATCTCTTGAGCTACATTCTTGGGGACTTCGGCATAGTGACTTGGTTCCATTGAATAAGTGGCTCTGCCCTGGGTCTTGGAACGCAGATCGGTCGCATAACCAAACATCGCCGCTAAGGGGACGTTGGCGCGCACCACCGATTGGGCACTGCTGCGGGTCTCCATTCCCTCTATATGACCGCGGCGACTGTTGATATCGCCGATGACATCGCCAAGGTATTCTTCCGGCACGATTACCTCAACCCGCATGATCGGTTCCAGCAGGATTGGTCCTGCCTTCGCGGCAGCATCACGAAATGCCATGGAACCGGCTATCTTGAATGCGAGCTCGGAGGAATCCACCTCGTGGAATGATCCATCGATGAGAGTTGCCATCAGGTCGATGGTGGGGAAGCCTGCCAGGACACCGTTTTGCATTGCATCTTTGATACCGGCATCCACTGGATTGATATATTCCCGGGGGACCGATCCGCCTACCAACTCATGTCTGAACTCGTAACCTGTTCCGGTTGGCAGAGGATCCACGCGGATAACGGCATGACCATACTGTCCCCGGCCTCCGGTCTGCCTGACGAAACGTCCTTCACCGGTAACGCTGCGGGTGATCGTCTCCCGGTAGGCTACCTGGGGACGCCCGATGTTAGCCTCTACCTTAAACTCTCGCTGCAGACGATCGACGATGATCTCCAGATGCAACTCACCCATGCCGGCGATGAGAGTCTGCCCGGTTTCGGGATTGGAATAAGCTCTGAAACTTGGATCTTCTTCGGAGAGGCGCTGCAGAGCAGTAGAAAGCTTATCCTGATCCATCTTGGTCTTTGGTTCGATAGCCTGATTGATGACCGGCTCCGGAAAGTTCATGGATTCCAGGACCAGTTGGTTGCCTTCGGTACAGAGTGTATCTCCGGTATAGGTGTCTTTTAAGCCAACTATAGCGCAGATTTCACCGGCATAAATCTCGGAAATCTCCTCCCGGCGACTGGCATGCATGCGCAGGACGCGTCCCACTCGCTCCTTACGGCGCTTGATAGGATTGAATATGTATGAGCCTGTCTGGATCGAACCGGAATAAAGCCTGACATAAACCAGTTTGCCAATATGCTGATCCGCCTGAACCTTGAAAGCCAGGGCAGCCAGAGGCGCTTCATCGTCGCAGAGACAAGAGATGATCACTTCGGGATCATTAGGAGAGAACCCGTCTACATGACCAATATCCGAAGGTGAAGGAAGGTAATCGACTACACCATCCAGGAGAAGGGGTACTCCCTTGTTCTTATACGAAGAACCACAAAATACCGGTACGATCTCCACTGCCAGGGTAGCCTTACGTACAGCCTGTTTGATCTCTTCCGGGGTTATCAGATCACCGTCGAGATACTTTACCATCAGCTCATCGCTGTAATCGGCTATCTTCTCTAGGATGCGGTGATGATACTCTGCGACCCGGCTTTGCATATCCTCGGGGATTGCTCGCACATCGGTCTCGCGACCCTCGGTATCCAAATAATAAATAGCCTTTTGCTCCACCAAATCGACGATGCCCTGAAAATCGTTTTCGCTGCCAATCGGCAGCTGCATCGCCAGAGGATTAGCTCCCAGGCGGGTGTGCATCATTTCCATTACGCGTTCGAAGTTGGCGCCTGTAATATCCATCTTGTTGACATAGGCGATACGGGGAACCTGATAACGGTCCGCCTGACGCCAGACAGTCTCCGACTGAGGCTCGACTCCACCTTTGGCACAGAACACAGCAATTGCTCCATCGAGGACGCGTAACGACCGTTCTACCTCGACTGTGAAGTCCACGTGTCCC
>WRDA01000045.1 GCA_009783675.1 Symbiobacteriaceae bacterium
AGATCAGCGCTCCGTATCTCCGGGGTAGAAGCAGAGATGAATCTCGCCTTAGGGTATACTGGTTGCAGCCATTCCTGAAGGCGAGCGGGCGTCACAGTACGCATAGGTTCGCGGGTAATCGTGTTGCGAGGGTGGTTAAACATGCAGGCGTTAGGCTGCGTCATCCCACTAAGTGTCACTGCATCTTCGTAAAGGATCATCGCCTGTGGCAGTTCGCTGCCCGTATAGGTTCCAACCAATCGCAGCGACAGGTGGTGGCAGTACCATTGTTTGGCGTTTCCGATTCCGACAAGGTTGATGTTACTCCCGGACATAAGGCCTTCCCTGTCAGCGACCTCTTGTGAGAGCATGATCTCGCCAGCACTGGTTAACCACTGCCCTTTGTAAGCGATGCGTGTCGGGTTGATAAACATGCTGTCTACAGCAGCACCGAGAACGCTAAGCGTACCGCCGGCACTCTCGGCACTGATATACAATGCCGGTTCCATCAGGGCTATCATATCGATAGTATCGCGCCTGTTTGATGACATGACAGGAAGTGGTGGCAGTTCATCCTCCCGCATAATCCGCCCTCTTGGTTCAACCACCACAAGCAAATCGAAGGGCAGATCCAAAGGCTGGACAGTATCCAGAAAAGTTCGCTTCTCGTATTCCAGATAAGACGCATAGAATACTTGCAGACACAACGTCAGAGCGACCAGCGCCGCGATCCCGAAGATGCGCCATCTCCAGTGCCTGATGTTCTTTTGCGCGATAAACAAAAGATACGGCAAATCAATCGCTCCTTTATACGCTGTCACCCTGCAGGATCTCACGCACCGACAGGTTGGCCATCTTAAGCGCGGGAAGCAGGGCGAATACAAGCGAGAAAAGACAGGCGATGCCGATGATCAGGAGATAATCACCTGCTACCGATACCGCGAGTAACCCGATACTAACCGAGTTCGTCATTTGAGTTAAAGCAGCCGGAATGCGAAAGAACAGGAATCCACCGCTGGCACCGATTAAAGAGACCAGCAGCGCTTCTGCGACGACCATCTGTATTACCTGCAGACGAGTCGCACCCACCGATTTAAGTATACCGACCTCTTTCTTGCGCTCACTGATCATTATTAACAGACTGGTGGCGAGCACCAAGGAAGCATTGCAAAAAAGCATAGCAGCCATAGGCATGCGAAAATCCTGAGCCAGGACTTTTTGCTCCGGCTGCCTCAGACGTGTCAATTGAATCGCCGTGAAAGTATCGAGCAGGATAGGGTCGGGTTGCTCTGAACTGATCCCTGTATGCAGGTCGCTTACGAGTTGAGGGACACTGTAGAAGCTATACTCCGGAAAGACGCGACGCAGCTCCAGGACGACGTCCTCCAGATGGCTAAGATCCTTAACTGTCAAAGCGAGTTGCTGAGGCAGGTAGGCTTCTCCTCCGGCTACATGCCATATCGCTTCCCAGGTGTCGTATGGAAGATGGATTTCGTCGCTGACCAACTGCGAACTAACCTGAAAATCCGCCGAGAAAGGCGTTACCTCGACCCAGGAATGCAAAGTCTGGTAGGATATGTCCCGAGCCTCCATCTGCAGAACGCCGATGACTCTTAGCTCGACAGCGATCGGATCGCTGTAATCATAGCGAACATCCCCGTTTTTCTGGATAATACGCGGCACCAGTATCCGTAGGAGATCGCCTGTGCCGGCGAAGTGCTCTCCCGGAGGCGCATTGCTGCTCCTGCTGACCACTACAACAAGCTCACCCTGATCTGTCTCACGAAACCAGCGACCTTGGCTGACATAGTCCTTGAGTGAACTCTCCCTCACAGCGTCGTATGCCAGATTTCTGCCTCGCAATACGGTCTGCCACATCCCGGTAGAGCCGCAGGTAATGGCTGGCATTTGGTAACGCGGATAGACTAGGTCGACAGAATGCATTTCCCGCAGAGCTAGTATATCCTCAGCATTAAAAGAGCTGGGCGGGAGAGAAGGGCTAACATAGCCTTCGCCTGATAACTCCGGCATCATCCAGGCCAGATCCGTGCTTTGGACATCCGTAAGATCCTGATACCTCCAGATAGTGTCCTCTCCCTGTGAGGCAAGGTTAAGGTTTATACTGTAGACGGATATCTCCCCACCGATCAGACTCCTATAAGGGGCGAAATCCTGCTGAGTATATCCGCGGCTTAGGCCGGTGGAATAAGTCACGAAACCTGTTGCTAAGGCAATGGATATAATGACCAGCACGCTACGGTCAAGGTAGCGCCAGGCATGTTTGAAGCCGAAGATCCAAAACATAGCAGCACATCCCTACTCGATACGCAATATATATGGAGCCAAATCACCTGTGAGCGATGAAATGATCAGATAGTCCGCATCAAGGCCTGGTAAAGCTTGAATGTGCAGATCGTTGGAGCTGATTTGGGTTGGCAGCTCGATGAATAGATCACTCCTGATGTCGAAGACGATGTGAGTGTCGCTGGTATTGCTCTGCCAACTGAGCAGCCTCTTGCCGACAAAGATACCCCAAAACTCAATTTCATGAGGTATCTTACGGTGGAAGTAATCTTCAAGTGTTGCGGAAAGATAGCCTGCTTCGGTAGTTAGTTCCATGCCCAGGCCAGCACCCGGAAGCAGAGTGACGATCCCCGTCTTGATACGCCAGGTGTTCCAGGAGTAGTATTGCGATACCGCCATCCCTCTGCCCAGAAAATGAGGTATACCTGCTCCAGTGGAATAGAACTGCTCGATGCTGAAGTTTCCCTGATCTGTTGGGATCCAGTTACGCAGGGAGTCGACTGCGCCGGAAGGAGAATACAGAGCATACAGGGTTTTATTATAAGCCACAGGTGCATGAAAGTCCGACATTTGGCAGACCTGTCTGACAACGAAACCAGACGCTTCTGGCTGTGTCAGATCGACGATCTCGATGCTGTAGCTCGCCTTCCTTTGGTCCGGGAGATCCTTGGGATAAATACTATAAAGGTGCTGAACATCCCAAGTTACAAGGGATTCGGAGATACTGCACTGTAGTATCTGCTCCTGATCCTCGTAGAAACATCTCTTCAGGACCTGCAGGGAACCACTAGACAAATCGTATAGGCGCACCTCCGTGTTACGTCGCCCTGCATGGAAAGCGGAATGGCGAGTGACCAACAAGTCACCGGCAAGCTCCAGAGAATCGAAGGGCAAATAAAAACTCTCCAATGGGGTATTTGTACCTTCACCGAGAACCACCCCATCGGCGTCTCCTGCACTTTCTGTGCCGTCTGCCCTGGATCTTACTTTGGGTCGACCGACTTCGTCCAGCAGTATGGGCCGAGCCTTTAGCTGTACATCGCGAATCTTAGTGCCATCAGCTAGCTGAGTATATGGCGTTATCTCCAGCCAGATCAACCAGTGTTCATTAAAAGCAATTTCACAGGCAACCGTACGCCCGGTGCCGCGATAGTCGATTAAAGTTGTCTGCTCCCAGGTAACTAAATCATAAAGCCACAGCACTTCACTGGTGCATTTATCAATAAAGAAGCCAAACCTCTCATTGATCATCCCTAAAGGAGTCATCCCACGCGGAGGATCGAGGCGAGATATTTTAAGCTCCGTCTCCGCAGCATCGCAGAGCGGATAAGCCGAAACTTCAGGACTCATCCTGATGGAACCATACTTGGGAGCGATTAATATGCTATCGTCAGTTCCACCAATATCATGCGAAGTAATCATCGCATACACCTCTTCGATATAAGGAAAACCTTGAGCTTTCTCTGCCTTTAGTAGTGGAACCAACTCCTGTCCATGCTCGGTATAGTATAGAATGGTATAGGCTCGCGTGACATACTCATTAGACATAACAGAACCACTACTATACTGTGGATTCAAATTTTGATCCACGGAATCGTCGCACCAGTGGCGAAATTCTTCATTGGTATGGTACCAGTCCCGAGCAAGAATATTTGCGAAGCTATGGGAAATCTCATGTACAATCACGTAGCTATCGAAGGATGTCATCGCTATGTAATTGACGTCTCCTCGCTCTGTCTCTACAGTTGCACCATAATTACCACTTCCACTGGAGGGAGAGTAGATAATGCGTAAATTGGATGCTGTGCTGTAGTTATCGAACCAAGCCATTTCTATTTCGCAGGTTGACTGCTCTATAAACCGCTTGGTTTGGCGCAAATAGAAAGGAATGTGATCATCGTAGAAAGAAGAAAAGTGGGTTTTTAAGTAGAAATCATTTAATAGTTCTATAAATCTGGTCGCATTGCTCTGATTCCATCTATTACTGCCATCATTAATTAGTCCGTTTATGTTCGGTAATAGGACGAAACGTTCATTCTCTTTTACAATATGAACGGCAAACTGAAACACTGCGTCATAGCTAAAGCCTAGGCGAGAAGCAAAATAGACGACTGGATGACTGCGATACTCTTCATAATTTGTAGCGACTTTGTTTTGATAATCCGTATTCTGACTGACAAACCTGGAATAACCAGCAAGTCGCCATACCAGGGATAACAACTCATAGCGCTCATCAACCAAGTTCTCTTGGTCTTGCCATTTACCTATACTGTCATATTCGTCTTCAAGGAGGCCAGAGTGGTCGGGCAGAGTAGAAGTGGCAGCTGCCAAAGTAAGGGAAACGAAAAGAATAATGAAGAGTAGGCGAAGTAGAGTCACGCCCCAACCGGGAACCAGGGACATATCAGCGTGCCTTCTGTCGTTTGCTTCACTCATCTCGGTCACCTCCATCTCTATTTGTTCTGCCACGGTGTTGAGGGATTACTGATCCTACTATCTTCTCTTTAGACGAAAAGGCACCAGTTCACGCCATATCTGTCGATGATTCCGGCAACCAGCGGGCTCCAGTCCGTAACATCGTGAAAAGTCAGTTCGCCTCCCTCAGCCAGTTTAGAAATAATGCTCTTAACCAGTTCCTCACTACCATCACCAAAATGCAAACAAAACTGCATCGAGTTACCCGTGACCACTTCACTTTCGATAGTCTCGCAGATTGCCAGTATCTGGCCGTAGACATCCAGCTCCGCGTGAGCTACCGCACCGTTCCCCTGGCGATGATCGCACAACACCTTAGCATCTAAAGCGTCCCGGTAAAATTGCACGGCTTCGGCGCTGTTCTTTATATACACCTGCATTAACGACCGCTTCATGTAAGCTCCCCCTTTATATACATTATGCATAACCCATGTTAGACTGCTTGTTTACCACCTAAGAAGAAAAGAAAGATATCTTGACCCCAGCTATCATTTCGTCTATAATGGAATAGTATTCCGTATTGGACGAAAGGTGGGAGACTGTGTACATTCCCCGACATATAGAGCCGGTGGTGGAACGTCTGGCAAGGCGTAAACCTGTTGTCGTCCTTACCGGAGCGCGGCAGGTTGGCAAATCAACTATGCTGAGGACGATTTGCCCAAGTGTAAGATACATTACCCTAAACAACCCTTTGGTGCGCGAAAGCTCAAAGACCAATCCTTCCTTGTTCTTTCAAATGTATGAACCCCCTGTTATCGTTGACGAAATCCAGAAAGCAGCAGAGTTGTTCGAGTATATCAAGGACACTGTCGACGAGAGCAACGCCAAAGGGCAATTCTTCCTAACCGGGTCTCAGAGCATCAAACTAATGCAGAACATCAGCGAAAGCCTGGCTGGCAGAGCCGGTATAATTCGTCTTGCGGGGCTCTCGATGCGTGAGATAAACGGTCGGGTCGACCGCGCACCATATCAGCCGGATGTGCATCCGGGGCATGCTGACATATCAACTGAAAGCAAACTCGACTTGGAGAGTTTTCTGGAAATCATCCACAGAGGTTTCTTTCCCGAGCTTTATGAAACTCCCGGAGACTTACACGACTGGTTAGATTTCTACAGTTCTTATTTTCAGTCATACCTGGAGAAAGACATCCGCGACATGCTGAACATTCATGACGAATCTGCCTTTATTCGCTTCGTTACCGCAACAGCCGCTCTGACCGGACAGATGCTAAACCTTTCCCATCTTGCCGGCATGTGTGGTAAGGACCAAAAGACTGTGCGCACCTGGTTATCTGTACTGGAATCCTGCGGTATCATCTACCTGCTTCAACCTTATTATAATAATATCAACAAACGCTTAATAAAGACTCCCAAGCTGATCTTTTTGGATACCGGACTAGCATGCTGGTTGCTGGGGTGGAATACCCCAGAACAGCTGTTTAAGGGAGCCATGTGGGGGCATATCTTCGAGAGTTATGTCATAAGCGAAATCATTAAAAGTTACTACAACGACGGTATTGTCAGGCCACCCTTGTTCTATTATCGCGACAAGGATAAGAACGGGATTGATCTTCTGATAAAAAATGGCGATACACTATATCCTGTAGAAATCAAGGCCTCCAGTGATCCCACCAGAGCCATGGTGTCCTCGTTCCGCTGCCTGGATGGTATTGCAGGTATGCAAGTGGGAGCGGGTTCTGTTATCTGCCTGGCAAGTCAGCGTTTGCCTCTTACGGATAAGGTGTGGATCTTACCGGCTCACCTGATATAGTGATATGGTTGATACCATCCCTGCTCTGTTTTGGGTCGATTTCTCCCAGCAGCCCCTTGTCCGCTTGTTTTATGAACCATGCAAGGCGATGTTGCCAGAACTTTTCACTGTATGTGCTGATTATAGCGCTTCCTCCCGGCAGAAGAAGGGAGAGCATCATGCCGACGAAGCTTAAAGGTTCTGCCTTCATAGCTGAAAGACCATTTTGCAGGCATAAGCTTGGTCTGGTAGACATCCTGCAGGCAACAAGCATTAAGACTTTTTGCGGAGTAGATCATCGCGCACTCTCAGCCATTGAATCTTGATGCGTGCGAAAGCTAGAGTTTTTTCACCATCATGTTCAATCTCTATATACATTTGGTAATCTCCCGGAGCGTTTCCTAATTTACCACCAAACTCTTCTACACTCAGCGCGAAAATATGATGCTGACCAGGCAGCAACGTAACAGCACTGTTTGTTTCCGTAAGGCTTTTTTGGAAAGGAACAATGCGCAGAGTCCGGCCGATGCGTTTGATTATGGTATAGCGGGTGGATATGGTCAACCCCTCGGAGACACCATTGTTTCTGAACGTTATATGGAACTCCTTGTCGGAGAGATAATAGGCGGGTAAAGCAGACTCAAAGGAAAATAACCCATGATTAAGCGCCAGAGTGTAGGCAGAACGATCCGGTGCAAAAACTTCCCAGCCACTTCCCCAGATATTGGCCAGATACCAATGCATCAAGGCAGATATAACTGTAAATGAAAATAAAACCAAAGCCAGTATGCTTATTACAGGATATCTCCGCTTCATGCTACCTCCTCCATCTCTATTCGTTCTGCCGCGGTGTTGAGGGATTACTGATTCTATATCTTCTCTTTAGACGAAAATACACCAGTTCACGCCATATCTGTCGATGATGCTGGCAACCAGCGGGCTCCAGTCCGTCGCATCGTGAAAAGTCAGTTCGCCACCATCTGCCAGTTTAGAAATAATGCTCTTGACCAGTTCCTCATTACCCTCACCGAAATGCAAGCAAAACTGCATCGAGTTACCCGTAACCACTTCACTTTCGATAGTCTCGCAGATTGCCAGTACCTGGCCGTAGACATCCAGCTCCGCGTGAGCTACCGCACCGTTCCCCTGGCGATGATCGCACAACACCTTAGCATCGAAAGCATCATGGTAAAATTGGACGGCTTCGGCGCTGTTTTTTATATATACCTGCATCAATGACCGTTTCATATAAGTTCCCTCCCATAGTTCTTACTATGTGTATACCCAAATCAAACCTGCTGATTGCCATCTCCAATAGAACTGCAGTTCACCCTGGTTCTGATAAATAAGGAATCAGATGAATAAGGAATCGGTTGAAGCTTTATTTAACTTGTGGTATAATCCAGTGTGTTAGCAGAATGGTTTATCGAATGCTTCTGTGAAGGGTGACTTGTGTGCGGATCTACATGGATGTGTGCTGCCTAAACCGACCTTTCGACAATCCATCACAGGACAGGGTTATTCTTGAAGCAGAGGCAGTTCTAACAATAGTCAATAAATGTGCCAGAGGAGACTGGATGCTGCTTTCAAGCGGTGCTATTGAGGCGGAGTTGTCAAGAGTACCCGACAAAGATATTCTTGACCGAATCATGGGACTTTATTCGGCGGCATCAGACAGAGTTATGATCACTGATACGACGGAAGTAAGGGCGTCCCGTTATTACAACGAGGGTATGGATCCATTCGACAGTTTACATTTAGCTTTGGCAGTTGAGGGATTAGCTGATGTATTACTCACAGTAGATGATCGTATGATAAAGACTGCAGCAAGGATAGGATCTTCGATCCGCGTCGCTAACCCGGTTAATTGGTTAATGGAGGTAATTTAATGAACGATATGGCGGTTGATTACCGCAACCCTGCTCTCGTCCGCAAAGCAGGATTGGAAGCACTCACTAAGGAACTCGGAGTGGTTGGTGCAGTATATTTCATGCGGCAGTACACCCAAGGTGCAGGTAACTATACTGCCGACCGTGGTAAGTTACTGGAAGGTCTGTCTTTAGGAGAGGTAATTAGTGAGGCAAAGGAGCACGACAAAAGACTTATAATCTGACAAACCCATTCATTTAGCAAATGCCGCCCATTGTGCCGCATACGGTTCACAATGGGTGTTTTTTTGCAGGAGATAATGTGTAGATCCTGGCCGATATGTTTGAACTGGAATTACGTGTGGCTATAACCGGATGATCATGATGCTGCTGGCTATAAGCTTTGCTCAGTATACACTGTATAGCAACTCTCCATGATGGGTAGGACCAGGTATTTCGGCTCACTCCTAGATATCTATGCCCCAGCGACAAGGCCAAGTGTGATGGCTGCGTTTGCTCATGGCTCGGCTACCTGATCTGAGCTGGAGATATA
>WRDA01000046.1 GCA_009783675.1 Symbiobacteriaceae bacterium
ACCTGATGATCGTTGCTACCCTGCATGATCAGAGTCGCAGTTGCCAGTTCCCTGATCAGGCCTATGGTGTCGACCGAATCAAGTGTTAGCAGATAGTAAGCATTCATTTCGTAAACAGTGCCTGCCTCCATGGCTTCTTCCGGGGTCATCTCCTTCAGAGCAGCATATTCGGCGACCCATTGTTCCTGCATCACCAAGTAACTTTCCACAAGATCCGTCATGCCCATGGTTTCGTAAAAAGCCAGCATATCAGCCTGTTGATCAGCCAGAATCTCTGTGAAGGAACGTGGAGATCCAGCGAAGAGAATCATACCGGCAGCTGGAGCTCCTTCGGCCAGAAACAACGGAGCCAGCATGCCTCCCTGACTGTGTCCCAGGAGGTAAAGCTGTTGAGGATCCACGCCCTCGACATCCAAAGCCAGTTCGAAAGCAGCCAGGACATCCTCGACATACTCATCATAAACGGAGAAATCCTTAGCCTGAGCAATCAAAGGGTACTCAAATGTCCTTTTGCTGAAGCGTAAGGAAGCGATGCCTCGCTGTGCCAGTCCATAAGCCAGCCTACCAAATACTCGCTGAGCTCCTACTATCTCATCATAATTGGTAGCTCCTGAACCCTGCACCAATACTACTAAAGGAAAAGCATCGCTTCTGTCTATTGGTACCGCCAGGCGTCCTTCCAGGGGATAGCCGTTACCAGCATCGACTACCACCGGTATCTCCTCGAAACCTTCCGGGACACCAAGAGCAGCCTCAACGCTGGCTAAGACCTGAAGTCCGGCAACCTTGGCCTGATCATCGATGACTACCATAAGCACGAGTGGCCCCAGATCGGTTTCAGCGCTGACTGAGACCAATTTGTAGATTCCCTGATCCCCGGTATACTCAATACTGGTTACTTCCAGGATCGTGCCCACCTGATTGCTGAGGATCGCCACGAAGACTTCCGTGCCCCCCATGCTCTCGAACTGTAATACCAGATCGGGATGAAGGATTGTTTCGAGTTCGGTAAAGTTACCCTCTATCAGTAGCTGCATGAACTTTGCAGTTACTTCCTCGGGTGATAACACCAGGCTGTGAGCAGGCAGTAAAGCGACTGTCTGAGTTGCTTCATCCCAGGCTAGTTCACTGAGCAGAATCTCGAAAGCTCTCAACGGAACCAGAGTAGATTCACCAATGATCACCGGCGCCTGACTGTAGACGTATCCGTCACCGTCGATGATTATCTGCGGATCATCCACGAGCATGATGAAGGTATGTCCATCCACTTCCGCCCTGATCTCCTGGGTATCTGCATCGTAGAATACTTCCCCGCCAAAGATTGTCTGCACCAGATACCTAAAGGGAAGCATAGTTCTGCCATTGATGATCTGGGGAGGAATTGGTGGTTCAGGTAGAACCATGCGACCCTGGGTGACAATGGTCGAATCGATGGTCAGGACGATTGCCAGGGGATGAAACCTTAACGGGTCCTCTCCATCCTGTGCCTGTAAAGGTAAGGCAAGTCCCAGTATCAGAGAAAGCGCCAGAAGATAACTGAGTATTTTTCTGGTCATGACCAGACCTCCTTGAAAGTACTATGGCTAGTAATTTCAAGGAGGCCTATAATTAATCCTGCAAACACAATCAGTCTAACAAACTGGCAGAACTCCTTTTTCCTGGATGTACGCCTGTTGGGAAAACCAAATTGTAAGGTCTTTAACTAGGGATAGAGAGTGACTACTCTATTCTCGGCATCCCACTCCAAATCGGTCAGAATCGAAGCAAAGGCCCTGAGAGGTACCAAGGTGTGGCCATCGACGATCACCGGTGCCTGACCGTAGTCGAAGGCTTCTCCGTCTACTTTGATCTCCGTCTCCCCGACGATCATGATTACTTCGTGATCACCGAGGGTCGCGGTGATGATATAGGTCTCGGGGTCGAATTCCACTTCTCCCTGCAGAACTGTCTGCACCAGATAGCGGAAGGGCAGCATGGTGCGATCGTTGATGATCTGAGGGGCGACTGGAGGCTCGGCCAGGAGCATCCTTCCCTGGGAGACAGTCAGAGAATCGATGGACATAATGATCGGAAGTCGTGATGGACCAGAATCGGGAACTGCAATCTCGATGCGCCCTTCGATGACCGCATCATCTTCGGTTATAACCCCATCAAGAACATTGACAATATAGAATTCCAAGACCGTGTCCAAAGATTCGATCTCGGCTAGGGTGGGCATCTCTGCCAGAGGTCCGTACCCATCTCCACCTGCAGCCATGAAATCGTTGGTCGCCAGGGTGTAGATAGTAGTTGTGTCCGCCAGATCAAGTTCCTCACCGTCGATGGTAATGGAGACCACTCGATTGCCAGCTTCCATCGCGGGATCGTAAACAACAGACATGCCCGAAATCTGAGGGAAGCCACCTAAAGGAGCAGGAGCTATTGCCAGTCCGACTTCCATGGCATCCTTAAGACCCTTGGGAGTAGCTTCCTTAACGACCAGGACATTTCCGAAGGGCAGAACCGAGTTGATATCTCCTACAGTAATCTCGCCGACTTTAATATCAGCTCGCAATCCCCCGCCGTTGGTCAAAGCGACATCCGCTTCACCATAGAAACGCATGGCATCGGCGACCAGATTACCCAGAGGCTGCTCCGAGTTACGGACACCGGCGTTCTCTGCGTCGCCACGGGCAGATGAAAGGAGAACTTCGGAGGCAGCAACCACTTCGCTGAAGATAGCCAGAACCTCTTCTTTCATTTCCTCGGCTATTGCCTGCACATTCTCATCAGGTTCGATGTCAGCTGTCTCATCCTTGGTTAACAACACAGCCTCCACCGAGAGCTGACCCTCGGTATCGATGGTCAGGGTAATTATGCCTAGGTTCGCCTGATAACTGCCTGCGCCAGCGATGACGATTCCATCTACTTCCTTGCTTGAGGCCAGATGATCATGACCGTCGATAACCAGATCCGGCTTGACCGTGAGGGCTTCGAGAATGTCTAGGATATCTACTTCCACAGGGTTCTCTCTGGTCACATGAGCCATCATCACGATGATATCAGCGCCCTCATCTATAAGCTCCTCGATGGCAGCTTCGGCAGAGGTGACATAATCTAAGAATTCCAAAGTAGCTACATTCATGGGATGAGTCACATAAGGGGTGGTCAGAGTAGTCAGACCGAAGAAACCCACCTTGACACCAGCAACTTCGATGATCGTGGTCGCTGGCAGGAAGCTTTCTTCAAAAACAGTATCATAAATATTAGCAGAAATGATATGCAGATCATACTCCAGGGCGGTTTCAGCAAAAGCAGCCAGGGTATCGCTACCCCAGTTGAAATCGTGATTGCCAGGTACCATGACATCGTAGCCGGCGGCCAGCATCAAAAGGGCGGCGTTAACTCCCTCATTGATATTGACAATGGGTAAACCATGAATGGCGTCGCCAACGTCGACCAGGATGACATTCTCGTAACTCTGCCTGATGGCGGCGATCTTGTCGATCCCGATCATTCCGGCGTTGTTTGAATCCACCTGGTAAAAGCGACCATGAACATCATTGGTGTGCAGAATGTGGATGACAATCTCTTCTGCAGCCTGAACAGGCAGATAAGATGCCGAAATCCCCACAATCAGGCAAAGGGATAATAGAAACCCAATAACTCTTCTGGTTTTCATGCTGTCTCTCCTTTGTATTAATTTTCCAGATATCCTTTTCGCGTACTTCCCGCTAATTCCTTCATTCCCCCGGCATCTCCGACTCCAGAGCTTTTACCAGTCTGTCCAGCTCATTCATCGCTGCGCCATAAGCCATCCAGTCTCCGCTGCTAAAGGCATCCTGAACCTGTGCATATTGCCAGATGACCCGTTCAAGCAAAGCGAACAGGTCCTCGCTGACCTCCTGCCCTGCGTCCCCTGTCGAAGGATGGATTGGTTCCAGGTTACCAGGTTGAACAACCTCACCACGAGGTGGGACCCCGAAAATGCGCTGCAGACCTTCCTGCAGAGTTTCCGCCATGACCAGGGTGTTGCCATAGGCTAAAACGATTCGCTTAAGCTCGGGCAGAGAGGTAGCTGCTGAACGGATATAGAGTGGATTGACATAGAGCAGAGATTCCTTTAGCGGTACGGTAATCATGTTCCCCCACTCTATAGATGCGCCACTCTGCCGCCACAGAGCCAGGTCCTGGGATATGGATGCATCCTGATTAATACGCGCCTGCACTTGAGCTGTTCCATAAACCAGGGAGTCTTTAGGAAACTTATAGACGAAGAGCTCTCCTAAATGGCTGCCGTCGGAACGGCCCGCCAGGTAAGCCACCATATTATCTCTGGAAATGGGGGTTAGAGGTAACATAATCATAAACTCTTCCTTGGCGAAGTCCGGGAAGCGCATGAGGGCGTAATACGGTTCAATTGGCGTAGGATTACCTCCGCTGATAACCTGTGTAGCGAAAGCCCATTTATCTTCCTGATTATAAAAGACACCAGGTTCGGTCATGTGATACAGCAGACTCATATGGGCTTGAACCGTGAACATCCACTCCGGATAACGCAGATGCTCCACCAGATACTCTGGCATCTCCGAGAAGGGGGTAAAGAGATCGGGAAAAATATTTGCATAGGTTGCAGCAACAGGATCGTCAGGATCGAGGAGGTAAAAGACAGGTTGACCATCATAGGCATCGATGGTTATCTTGACGCTGTTTCTGATGTAGTTATGACCCTCCATACTCCAGGGAGTCGAATAAGGGAAGTTCGTACTGGTGGTGAAGGCATCGATGATCCAGACCAGTCTGCCATCGGCGATGACCATATAAGGATCGGGGTCGAAAAGCAGGAAGGGAGCGATCTGATAGACTCTGGACATGATCTGTCGATAGTAAAGAATCCTGCTGTCAGGGGTCAGCTCGTTGGTCAGGACAAAGTTCATCGAACCCATGCGTATCCCAAAGAGCAGACGATCCATAATACTGGTGATAGGTATTCCATCAGGACCATCGTAAACATTCTCGATATTGCTGTCACCCTGGGGATAATCGAACTCTTTGGAACGAGTTCCCACTACTGCATAATCATGTGTCAGTTCGCCAAAATAGATCCTCGGCTGCGTAATCGCCAGTTCGGGAACACTGCTGACGGGAGGAATATCCTTGACCCAGAGAATAGGTTGCCCTTCGGCAGTATAATCTTTAACCGGTGTGGCTACGGCTCCATAGCCATGCGTGTACTTCAGATGCCTGTTAACCCAGGTGTCCGCTTCAGTTTGCAGAGCATCGGCAGTCAGCTCTCGTGGTCCAACCATGATCTGGGTCAGTCTGCCTGCGATGGTATAACGGTCGACGTCGATATCAGCAAAGCGATAGTAATAGCGCATGCCCTGCAACTGGGAAAAGACGATCTGTGTCTGGCGATAACTCAGCAAGCGAATGTTTTCGATGCTGTCGCTATATTCTTCGAGTTGAGCCCAGTCAGCATCTTTACCAAAAGAAAACTCTCTCTCACTCATGGTATCCAAATTATATGCCCTGCGGGTGTAATGGATATTATGCTCCAAATACTCCCGCTCAAGAAAAAACTCATTTGGCGTTACCTGAATAGCCTGGATCAGATTGGGGTAGACGGCGGTGCAGACCACAGTGACAACAAAGAAAACAATAGGGGTAGCGACCAGATAACGTATATCAGGGCGATACCAGACATAGATCATAACCAGAGCCGCCAGAACAGAGAGGCCGATGCACAGATAGTATGTGGGCAAGAGAGCGTGGACATCAGCGTATCCAGCACCTATTGGCAGCATCCCCCGGGAAGAATAGACCATCTGCCAGATATTCAGAAAAAACTCTGTGCCCTGGGTTATAAAGATGACACAGCCTAAAGTCGCCAGATGCCTGATACCTCTGGTCTGAGTGTTCTTAGTGTGCAGCACCCGGGAGCTGACATAAGCAAAGGCAATGAAGAGCAGCAGAAGAATGAGTACCGGAAACACAATATTATACACTTCCTGCAGCACCGGCAGAGTAAAGAGATAGAAGGATATATCCCTACCGAAGAGAGGATCGTTCATGCCATAGGGTACCTGATTGAAGAAGGAGAGCCACATCAACCATTGCTCGGAAGCTCCGTTGCCTGCTAACAACCCGTAGATCAGAGAACCACCAATTATCAGGCGTGAGATCATACGGTTGCGTGCCGAACTCCAGGGCACATTGATCTTATTGAATCCCTTACGAGTACCGGTGCTAAAATCGACATGAATCACTTCCGGCTCATCAAGATCAGGCACCTGAGCGATAGTTCGCTGTGCCATCAAAAGGTTGATCCAGACGATTAGGAAGACGACGGCGGCGACTCCCAAGGCGAGGATAATACGTTCAAAAATCATGGTAGAAAACACACTGGCAAATCCCAGAGAACCAAACCACAGCCAGTCTGTGTAGAGATTAACCAGCATTCCTCCAAATGCTATCAGAGCGAGCAGAATTGCTATGACGACGTAAACTGTCCGTACGACCATCGGTCCACCTCTTTCATCACAGGTATTGCAAAACAGGCCAAACTCTCTTTAGTTCTTCGGGAATGTTGATCCCCTGAGGGCAACGAGTGGAGCAGAGCCCGCACTCTGTGCAGGCTTCCGGAGTGGCTGGCAGACCAAAAGCGCCGTCTTCACCTCTGCGACGAGCAACGGCTTCACCAAGTCCCCAGACACTGTGCTGCAAATATAGCTGGAAGATGCGCCCGATGCGGATATTTTGCGGGCAGACCGCACAGTAGTTGCAACTGGTACAGTAGAGATCATTCAGGTCTTTTAACGCCTGACTATTCTCCACAAGAGCCTGGTGATCGTTTAGAGTTAGGTCCGCTGCTCGATTGGCAAAAATGACATTCTCTTCCAATTGCTGCAGACAGGACATTCCGGAGAGAACAAGGTCTATATTTGGGTTACTCCAGACGAATCTTAAGCCAAGCTCTGCGGCTGAGGTCAGGGGAGATCCCATACGATCAAGGAAGGTCTGGCCTCCGTCGGTCAGTACTCCCCCCATCAGCGGACCCATTACCATGGTCCCTACCCCTTTGGATTTGGCATAGGCAAAAGCCTCTTCGTTACGCCTGTCCACCAGATTATACTGTCCAAGCATGGTGGAAAAAACACCAGTATCGATCAGCTCGGGTATCTTCTCGGGGTCGCTGTGAAAAGAGAATGAGATGTGCCGAATGAGCCCCCTGGCCTTAGCTCTCTCGGCCCTGTCGAGGAGCTTCAGACCCAGGACTTTTTCCCGCCAGGTATTGTAGGATAAAGCCGGGAAGTGATAGCAATCAAGGTACTCCAGCTGCATCTTTTCCAGAGCACGGGAGAGGATATCATCATAATCCTCTCCCCTCTTAACCAGCATTAAGTGGATCTTGGAGGAGAGGAAGACCTTGTCGCGCAGGGAGCCAAGTGCCGCTCCCAATGCTCTTTGACTGTCATAATTGTTATAAAACCAGTGGGTATCAAAAAAATTAATCCCCAACTCGACCGCACGTCTCAATAAGGGTCCAGCCAGGTCATCATCTACGCACTCCGATCCGTTTACTTCCCTCATCGGTAAACGCATACAACCGAAACCCAGAGGGGATACACGCATACCTGTCGTCCCAAGCTCTCTATAGATCATCCTCAGATCCCTCCCCTTGTAATCCCTGCATAGAGGGCCACTACCGCAGCCAGGAGACAGTAGTAACCAAAAACATAGAAACGGTTCTGCCTCAGCAGTAACCTGATCAGGCGAATGGATAACATTCCGGTCACGAAAGCGGTCAAAAAGCCACCTGCCATGATGGCACCCTGCTGGAGGTCCCAAACGATAGCTACACTTCGACCCGAAAGAAAACTCACTGTTTCCAACAGGGTAGCTCCAAGGATAACAGGTACCGAAAGGACGAAAGCGAACCTGATGGCAAACTCCTTCTCCAGTCTGCCAAGATAACCGCCAAAGATGGTGCATCCGCTGCGCGAAAGACCAGGCAATATAGCCGCAGCCTGCATAATGCCAACAATCCAGGCTGAAGCCAGAGGTGCATTATTCTCTTTGTGAATCCCACGAGGCAAGCGATCCAGGAAAAACATCAGAGTAGCGGTAATTAAAAAGCATACTGCGACGATATATGGATTCTCCAGGTATGCATCGAGACCAAGCAGTTTAACCCCCAGCCCTGCCAGCACCGCCGGAATGCTGGCGATACCCGCCAGCAGAAGAAAGCGACGTCGAGCCAGGATGAAATGCCGCCTGCCTCTGAACAGATCTTGCAACACTCCGCCAAGTTCAGTGATCAGCTGCCAGATATCTCGGCGATAGAGCAGACAGACCGCCAGTAAGGTAGCAAGGTGCAGGAGAATGGTGTAACTAAGGCTACCACCGGTATCCTGGCCGAAGAGAGTGTTATAGATCACCAGATGGCCTGAACTTGAGACAGGCAGAAACTCGGTCAGACCCTGAATTAACCCGGCGATTACCGCCTGTATAAGAGTCATACCCTACACCTCCCTATCCAGTTTTAGCTTTGCCAGTTGTTCAGCTAAAGCATTGTTACTGATACCCTCATCCTGGCTGTTCAGGAAGCGTTGCAGTTCACCCTTCCCCGCACCAGCAGAGGCAGCACGTTTCTCAAATTCAGAAACTCTTTGGCGAAAACCGCAGATACAGGCATAGATCCGTTTCTCATCTTCGCCTCGAATCTCCAGTTTCTTATGGCAGTTTGGGCAACGGTAATTTGTCTGCAGGGCCACTGACTTACGATACCCACAACTGCGATCGCTGCATACCAGCATCCTGCCCCGCTTGCCCTGCACCTCCAGGAGAAACTTCCCACATTCCGGACATTTCTCCCTGCTGAGATTATCATGAACGTACCTGGC
>WRDA01000047.1 GCA_009783675.1 Symbiobacteriaceae bacterium
ATTTAGTGTTTAGCCAGGTTCGAACCAGGATATGTAAGCACTGGTCTTCACTCCTGGAGCCTACAGTTCACTTTTTTCCTCTATCTTCATGTGGTTACTGCAGATTAGCATGCCTCTTGAACAAATTTTATTTTATTATGCATTTATGAAGGAGAATGCGGAGGAGACCGCGAAAGACACAAGTTGATTCGCATTGTATTATGTAAAAAGGGATGGATTTTGATAGTCTATGACGAATCTTGTTGATAGTAGACGTAAGGTAGCTGTCCGAAACGCTTCCCTGGCATCAGGTTCTTTACAGAAACGCAGAAAGCAAGCCGGGTTGCGTTTTGCTGTAATCACTGTATTGCTGATCTTTGCAGTGGTTCTCGCCTGGACATTCATCCGGTGGACGATTTCTGCCTATTGGGTTTCCCGAGTAGTATGTCAGACGGTTTATACAACTGATTTTATAGTCACGGTTCCAGGCAGAGGTATCATACTGCGGGATGAAATGCTCTGTATTTCCCCGGCAACAGGTATTGTCGCTCCTCAGGTATCAGATGGCGACTATGTATCTCTGGGGCAGCATATTGCTAACATAGATAACGCTCAGTCTAAGCAGGCGATCCTTAACCAAATCAAGGATCTGGAAGATGACCTGGAAAAATATAATGCATCTACGGCTCTTACCCTAAAGGAGATCGACGAAACTATTCGTTCCTGTGAGGAGTTATTACACCAAAAGTCTTTACAGTTACGTAATGCCGTAACTCTTTTGGATCAAGATAATATAGTCAGATTGGAAAAGGAAATAAAAGAGCAAAACAAAGTGCGATTCGAAAAAGTATCTCAACGCTCTCTTCTCCCTGAAGACCCGGAAATTGTCAGTGAAAAACTTTTAATCCTTCGGGAGCAGCTGGAACAAGCGAATAACGAGGTTATCGCTCCTGATGAAGGTCTGATCAGTTTCTGGATCGATGGAGAGGAGGAAACCTTCAGCCTTGGAAGCTTTAACACTTTTAGGTCAGAGACAATCCTGGCTCCACCGATTGCTGTAGATTCCAGAAAAAGCAGGGAAGTTCGTGCCGGCGCAGCTCTGTTTAAGATCGTCAGTCCCGGACCATGGCGCTGGTCTGGTTTGGTACCACTGGATAGCTGGGAACATCCGACTGATTGGTTAGTACATTTTTACTATGATTCCTTCTCTGAGGATGGTGAGCATCTGACTGGGAAGATATCCAGCTGGTTGGTAGATAGCCAGGAGGATAAAGGTATACAGCAGATGAGGATTACAGTTGAGTTTCCTCAAATGATCCCAATAGCAATCTGGCAGAGAGGTCTATATCTCGAACAGATCCTGCGCGAAACGCAGGGAATAGTTTTACAGTTGAGTAATCTTCTGGAAGTTACAGGAGTGGACGGGTCTAGATTGGGTGTACTTATCGTTGAAGAAGAAAAAATAAAATTCACCCAAATCTCCATACTCGATAGCGATGGGGATCGCATCTTGGTCGATGGCCTGAATGCGTCTTGCGAACTTGTGATAAATCCAAGTCCGAACATGATAGGTCTTAAAATTAGGTGAAACCTAAGAAGGATGGTCTTCTGGCATGCAAGGCAATCAGGCACAAATTAATGACGAGCTGTATACAGATGAAGAGCGCTGGGCAGAGCTGCGCACAAGAGTAGCTCAAGCTGCCTCTCGTTCACAGAGATCAGCTGATGATATCACCGTTATCGCAGTCAGTAAAACAGTTTCTGCCACCAGAGTCAGGCAGGCATATCTCTCAGGCTGGCAGAACTTTGGTGAGAACAGGGTCCAGGAGCTTGTCGGCAAGCAGGATGAGTTGGTGGAGCTGCCCGGTGCGACCTGGCATCTCATCGGGCAACTCCAATCTAATAAAGTCAAAGATGTCCTGGGTAGGGTTTCATACATACACTCTTTGGACAGATTGTCGTTGGCAATAGCAATTCAAGAACGAGCAGAGAACATGAGTATTGCAAGGATGAAGTGTTTCATCGAAATGAATCTTGCTGGAGAAACAAGCAAAGCGGGTTTGGCTCCGAACCAACTGCCAGATTTTCTAAGGCAGGTATCTCTGCTTCCCAGACTGGAAATAGTAGGCTTGATGACTATACCACCCTTGGTTTCTAATCCAGAAGAATCAAGAGCACTCTTTCGCAGATTAGCTGAGATGCGAGATCAAATAAGAGAAATGAATCTTCCTAATGTTACGATGAATCATTTGTCCATGGGTATGAGTGCAGACTTCGAAATCGCAATTGAGGAGGGAGCTGATTTTATCAGGGTTGGGACTGCAATTTTCGGGAGACGAACTATCTGAGGATAGTCTTGCATTCTTAGCAGTTGACCACAAAGCGAGGTATTTATTTAGGTTCAGTTTCGATATTACAAGGAGGGTTTATCATGGCAGGGCTAATGAATTGGTTTTGGGATAAAGTGGGACTAGGTGATCCCGCGGAAGATGAGGAGGAGGATCTCACTACGGAGAGAGATGACCTGATAGCTAGTCCGCCGCAGGTTTCTTCCAACAGTAAAGTGGTTCCCCTGCGAGGAAGCACAGGAGCTCCCTCTCTTCCTTCGTCTGCGCCCAAGCCAACAGGATCTGTTAGCGAAGTGCAGTCGCAGTCTCAGATTCCTCATTCACAAGTCGTAGTCTTTGTTCCGCAGAAGTTGGATGATCTTCCGGAACTTGTGAGACATTTGAGAGAAGGCCGACTCGTCGTTACTTCCTTCGATGGGACTAACGAAGGTGAGATGCAGTACTGGCTGAACTTCATTTTTGGAGCGGCATGTGCTTTAGATGGTACAGCTCAAAAAATTAGCAGGAGCATCTATCTTGTAGCTCCGCGAAATGTAGATATCACCTCTAATTTAAAGGAGATACTGCTTGCCCGTGACAATCAGGAACGGGGAAGAGATAGCAGACTCTCGGCTATCGAAGATTTCTCCATCCAATAAGCGATGAGCCCATCGCCACCATGACTGTCCTGCTATCGAAGGGAGGTCTGTTTTTGTATGCTCACTCCTCTGGATATTCATAATAAGGAGTTTAAAAGGTCATTACGCGGATATGATGAAAACGAAGTCGATCAGTTCCTTGACGAAGTCGTCCATGATTATGAAGTGGCTTATCGTGAGCTCAGCAGCTTAAGAGACAGGGTTATTGGCTATGAGGAAAGAATAAGCCAGTTTCAGGATATGGAAGAGAGTTTGAAGAAGACACTTCTTGTCGCTCAGGAAACCTCTGAGAAGCTCAAGGTAAATGCTCACAAGGAAGGCGAACTGATCGTGCGTGAGGCAGAAGCAAAAGCTGCCAGGATCGTAGAGGAAGCCAGAACCAGGGCACAGCAGATTATTACAGAACATGACGAGGTTCGCAAAGATGCTTCTATCTTTCGCAGTCGACTAAGGTCCATGCTGTTAACCCAGATAGAAATGCTAGATAATCCGGATTGGGTTTATGGTTCAAATGACACCAGGCATGAACCGGAAGACTCGGTTTAGTCTTTTTCGAAGGAGGGTTATGGAGGCTTGAGTATCAACTTTTCCGGAAAGCAGGGAACAGAAAGAGTAGTCGGCGTGGTTGGTGGCATGGGGCCCGAAGCTACAGCCGACTTCTATCTTAAGCTGCTCGCCATCACTCCTGCTAGCAGGGATCAGGACCATTTACGTGTTATTATCGACAGCAATGCCAAGGTTCCCGATAGAGTCGCTGCCATCCTTGGTGAAGGGGAAAGTCCCGTCTTGATTCTTCAGAGCATGGCCAGAGGACTGCAGAGTCTTGGTGCTGATCTACTAGTGATTCCCTGTAATACTGCGCACTACTACTACGAGGATGTGCAATCAGCAGTGACCATACCTGTCCTTCACATGCAGAAAGCAGTTGTCGCAAGCATACAGAGAACTGCTGCCGATCACCCTAATCTTGATTACAGTCGTGTGGGTCTCCTGGCCACCACCGCTACATTGCATACCAAGCTGTACCAAATATATGCCGAAGAGGCAGGCATCGTCATCATTGTTCCCAATGCAGTGACTCAGGAGCAGTTTGTTACCGCTGGGATTAAAGCAGTTAAAGCAGGTGACAGGAGTACTGGTCGCCGACTTATTCACCAGGCAGCCAAGGAGTTAATCGATAACGGAGCTCAGGTCATAATTGCCGGATGTACTGAAATCCCGCTGGTACTGGCGGATGGCGACATATCGGTATCCGTAATCGACAGTACAGAGGTACTAGCCGAAGCTACCTTGAGGGCGGCTATGGGAAGTCTCAGTGAACGGAGATAAAGATCAGATTCCTACACCATCATCAACAGATGTCGTATGGTGGTTTCCGGAGATCCCTATAATTGCTCTGGTCCTTTTTCTGGATCGTTTCAGCAAGCACCTTGCGGTGACTTACCTTGTCTCGGGAGAGTCTGTGCAGTTCATTCCAGGATTGCTAAAGCTCTTATACTCGACGAACACCGGCGCTGCTTTTAGTATTCTTTCCAATCAACGCATAGTACTGTCCCTGTTTAGCATCATAGTAATAGGTCTCATGGTGTATTGGCGTAACTACCTGACCATGGGGTTACCTTTTCTAAGGCTTGTGTGGTCCTTGGTGTTGGCAGGTGCTTTGGGAAACTTGTGGGATCGCATCCTGCGTGGCTATGTAGTCGATTTCCTGGCTTTTGATTTCATCGTTTTCCCGGTCTTTAACATGGCTGATATCGCAATCTCCTGTGGTGGTTTACTGTATCTGCTTTTCTTGTTATCTACTGAGTTCAAACAGGGTAAGAGGTAATCATGTTTCGGCAGACAGGTATGAGTATGCATTCTGGAATAGATTCCTCTGAGGAGAATTACAACCCTGAAGAGGAAAAGGTGTTTACATATCAGGTTACGGAGAATGTTGAGAGGTTGGACCTTTGGCTATCAGTTCAGTCCGGACTTAGTCGTTCTCAGGTTCAGCGTTTGATCAAAGATGGTTATGTATGGCTCGATGGAGTTATAAAACCAGCGAGTTCCTCCCTGCAGGTTGGACAGATAGTGGAAATGAAAGAGCCTGCTGTAGAAAGTCTCATGCTAACACCTGAAGCTATCCCGTTGGATATTATCTACGAAGACAGTAGTTTAATCATGGTTAATAAACAGCGCAATATGGTTGTTCATCCTTCGCCTGGTCATCTTACAGGAACTCTCGTACATGCTTTGCTATACCATTGTAAGGATTTGGGTAGTATTGGTGGTACTATTCGACCCGGAATAGTTCACCGCTTAGACAAAGATACGACGGGCATGTTGGTTGTTGCTAAGGATGAAGCCACCATGGAAGCTTTGAGTACACAGATCAGAGAGAGGCGGATGGAACGGCACTATCTCGCTCTGGTTTGGGGAGGTCCCAATGAAGATGAAGGATCGATTGATCTGCCTATCGGACGACATCCCAGGGATCGTCAGAAGATGGCAGTAGTCGCTACAGGGCGGAATGCAGTAACTTCCTACCGGGTGCTCATTAGAGACGTTGGTTTCTCGCTACTGCACATAAAACTGGATACTGGCCGAACTCATCAAATCAGAGTACATATGAGTCATTGCGGATACCCGGTAGTTGGCGATCCCCTTTATCAACCTCGTAGGAACCCCTTTGGTCTCTCTGCACAAGCGTTACATGCCTGGAAGTTATGTATCGATCATCCTGTCACCAGAGAGCGTCTCTGCAAGGAAGGTGCCCTTCCTGATGATTTCACTGAAGCACTGCATAGATTGCGTTTCACTTACTCTCTCAAGAAGGAGAATTAATATGGTTGTTCATGATATTATCGCCAGGAAAAGAGACGGCTTCTCTCTCTCCAGCACTGAGATATCCTTTTTTATCCAACATCTGATCAGGGGGGAAATAACTGAAGAGCAAGCTGCAGCATTCCTGATGGCTGTTTATATCAGAGGTCTCGAGGAGCGGGAGATAGTTGACCTGACTTTGGCAATGGCCTACTCAGGTAAGGTCATGGATCTGAGTTTTCTCCCTGGAGTCCCTGTGGATAAACATAGCACCGGGGGAGTTGGTGATAAACTCACACTGGTCGTCGTTCCCCTTGCTGCTGCAGCCGGCGTTACCATAGCCAAGATGAGTGGGCGTGGGTTAGGCCACACTGGTGGTACAATCGATAAACTAGAAGCAATTACCGGGCTGAGGACCGAGCTTAGTGAAACCGAGTTTAGAAAACAGGTCAGTGAAATTGGTTTAGCTGTCATTGCTCAGAGCAACGATCTCGTACCTGCCGATAAGATCCTGTATGACTTGCGAAACCGAACGGCAACAGTTGCCTCACTGCCTCTGATCGCTTCCAGCATCATGTCAAAAAAAATAGCAGCAGGATCTGCGAAGATCCTGCTGGATGTTACTGTCGGCTCAGGAGCGTTCATGAAGAATGTTGAGGATGCTGAGGCTTTAGCTCAGCAAATGGTGGCGATCGGAAGAGGTGCAGGGAGAGAAACTCTGGCTCTGATTACTAATATGGAAGAACCACTTGGCTACACCATCGGTAATGCTCTTGAGGTAGCGGAAGCTATTGCGACATTAAGGGGAGAAGGTCCTCGTGATCTGGAGGAACTAGCCATCATCTTCGCCAGCGAAATGATCCGGATGGCTGGCCTGGGAGAATCAGGAGCGCAAAGGGGTAAGTTAATGACTCTGCTCAGAGAAGGGAAAGCCCTGACTGCGCTACGTAACATGGTCATAGCTCAGGGTGGTGATGCCAACCAGATCGATGACCCGTCTTTACTTCCACAAGCCGCTCATATCGAGGCATTCCGAGCTCCTGCGTCGGGATATCTAAGTCACATAGATGCCTTAGGGCTAGGAGAAGCCAGCGTTTTACTGGGGGCAGGCAGGTTGAACAAAGGTGATCTTTTAGATTTTGCGGCAGGGATTACCCTGCGACACAAGGTTGGAGAGTTTGTCACTGAAGGCGAAGAGCTTTGCCTGGTACACGGTGAAGATAGTGCCAGGGTGAACATGGCACTTCCAGGAGTAAGAGAGGCATTTGTGATTACCAGAGAGAAACCAGCCAGTCACAAGCTTTTGCTTGGTCGAGTCGAGTGATCAAACGATGAGAGTCCTCCCGCGGCTAAAGGCTTGGTGGTTGAGATCCAGGAATCTGGTTGGCACATTTGCGATCAGAGCGTCTTCCCAGATAGAGCCAGGGACATCACCCCATAATTGTGCTAAAGCCCCCAGGACTACGACATTCGTAACTCGAGAGTTTCCTAACTCCACAGCTATTTGACTCGCCTGAATGAGATGCAGATTAGTGGATACCTGTTTTAGTGCAATCACGATATCTTCGGGATAAATGTTTTCACCTGTGATTACACTCATTGGCAGGAGACGAAGGTCGTTGACTATTATGAGTCCGTCCTTCTTAAGAAAATGTATGCTCCGTTTTGCCTCTAAAAGTTCGAGACTAATCAAAACATCAGCTTCGCCGGGTTCGATCATGGGAGAGTAGATCCTGTCGGCAATGCAGATTTGTGTGGTTACGGTACCTCCTCGCTGTGCCATGCCGTGGATCTCGGACATTTTTACATCCTTGCCCTGAGCAAGAGCTACCCAGGAGAGAATTTTGGAAGCTAGTATGGTACCCTGTCCCCCGACGCCTACCAAGAGTATCTTCCTGTCTTGCATAGTTAAGCCTCCTCACTGTTCATCTTTGGTGAGAGCTCCGAAAGAGCATAGCTGCGCACATAATCCGCATCCGACACAAAGCTCGGGAAGTATAGAAGCTTTATGATCACTGAAGGCCAGAGCAGGGCAGCCAACTTTGGTGCAGAGACGACAACCTCGACAGGATTTGGTGTCGACATGGAAGCTTGGTTTTGCGGGTTGTGGCAAGAGGGCGCAGGCTCCATTGACAACAATAACGACGAGTTCCGTGCATTCCATTGCACGTTGCAATGTTGACTCTAATCCACCAAGATCATTAGCATTGGCCTCATAGACGATGGAAACTCCCAGAGCATGGCAGATATCAGAGAATTTTACTCTGGGAGCCGGAGATCTATCCATATGGCTTCCCGAAGCAGGATTGTGCTGATGGCCAGTCATCGCAGTTATCTGGTTGTCCAGAATCATTACAACTCCTGTGCTGCCATTGTACACCAGATCGAGAAGCCCAGTCATCCCGGAGTGCAGAAATGTCGAATCCCCTTCTACGGCAACCAGTTTTCGCGCCATATCGGGATGTGCTTTCTCCATTCCCAGCATCATCGGCAGAGAGGCTCCCATGCATATGCAGGTATCGATAGCATTCAAGGGTGCCAATGCTCCCAGGGTATAGCATCCTATATCGCCTGTAACGATACAGGCAAGTTTACTCAAGGTATAGAATACTCCTCTGTGTGGGCATCCTGGGCAGAGCACAGGCGGCCTTGCCGGGACATCAGAGGGAAGATCCGCAGCAGGCTGGGACAGAGCAAACGCTTTGCGGATAATACCGGGAGAGAGTTCTCCAATACTCGGCAACAGCTCTTTGCCTTTACAGGCAATCCCTGCTCCCCGGATTTGCTCCTCCATGAAAGGCTCTAATTCTTCTACGATATAGAGCTCTTCGACCTGGGAAGCAAATGAAGCTATCTTATGTAATGGCAGAGGATAGGACAAACCGATTTTTAAAATAGATACCAGGGGAAGAGCTTCTTTCACATGCTGGTAGCACATTCCGGAGGTTACGACACCGATCCGCCTCTCGCCCCATTCGATACGGTTGAGATCGCTCTCTTCGCTGTAACTCTGTAACCGCTGTAAGCGTTCCTCTAAATCAACTCTGAGGATTCTGGCGTTGGCTGGCATGGTTACGTATCGATTAGCATCCTTAATGTA
>WRDA01000048.1 GCA_009783675.1 Symbiobacteriaceae bacterium
CAAATTGGAGCCGGGATGGTCGGCGCATGTTCATCTCCGGACATGTAGTCGCTGCCATTCCATCGAAGTTAGTTATTCCAAGACCATAAGAGAAACATGTCAGTCGTGTAATGGAGCAGGTAAACACTGGTACGACCCAAATTGGAACAGCCCATCAAGCCCGGTTGAAACTCCATGTGAAGAATGCGGGGGAACAGGGTATATCAGTATGCCTGTATCCGAAACACGTATCCATAAACCCAGAAGGTAGCTTCTGAGGTGATCAAAAAAATTTTTTCTTCGTTTCGTCCGCTGTTATACCTATAACATAGCTCCCTCCCCTGTTTGAAGTCCATCTACCGTTTATTTGCAAGTAAGATACCGTATTGCATATGACGCACGCACATGGTATAATCTACTGCGAGGTGAGAGAGATGCCTAAGTCAACCACCGTAAATGTCCGTATGGACCCCAGAGTCAAGAGTGCCGTCGAGGATATATACAGGGGCCTTGGTATTTCCTTATCGGATGCGGTTAATATCTTTCTCTACCAGTCACTTATTACGGGTGGTCTTCCTTTCGATTTTCGTTCGCCTCAACTCAGTCCAGAAACTGAGAATGCCATAAAAGAAGCTCGCGACATTATGACCAGCTCGCCAATAGCTCGACCGCGCGTGGAACTATAGTTCCATGGCGCATATCTTTACCCGGATATATGCATCATCTTTACTACACTTACCCCCAATAATCAGGATATAGTGTTCCAATAAGCAAAAGGGAAAGAGCACCGCGTTACCAGCGCGATGCTCCCTATAATCCCAACAGGTGGCTACCAACCACCTACGCTTATTAACCTCAAGTGTTCTCTCCTGCTCCGACCAAGATCTGGAGGGAACCACTACCCACAACCCTTCTTCTTTGGAGGGGGGTCAGCTTTGCTGTAAGTTTACCACAGGGTTTAAAAGAATGCAATACCCTATTTCTCATTTCTGCGAATTTCATCCTCCCCTACCCCATCGTTATCCAGCCAATGTGGCTTGATATAAATAAAAGGCAATAATTCTAATTTGAAAGGAGTGGTCAATGAAAAGGAGCGAAGATAACAGTTATTTGACCTTATTTGTGAGTTTGACATCCTAATTTAACCAGATGACCGATGGCAAAGGGAAAAGCATCGTGTTACCACGATGCCGAGATGCCATAGGGTTGCGGTTCGCAGCCGCCCCTAAGTCGGTCACCACCCAGTTCCCAGCCTTTCCACTCCCGGCAAAAGAGTAAAATGGAAAAGGTCAGCTTTGCTATTACCTTTACTAAGAAAGGGAGGTCTCCGATGTGATTATAGCACGTCGATTCCTCAGTGTAAAGCACCTTTTTCACGGAAAGACTAATAAAACATGGTTATTGTGTTTCTTTTTCCGTAAAAAAGTATGTGAGAGGAGATCGAATGTGAGTTATTTTGCGTTAGTGCCAGTAGCAGGCCAGTTCGACCAGGTGCCTAGTGTTCTTTTTAGCTCAGATTATATAGATCTTTCGATGGCAGCAAAGCTTCTCTACACCCGCATGCTCAGTCTGACCAGCTGCTCTGCGTATCACGATTATCAAGACCAAAAAGGAGTATATATCACCTTAAGCCGATCCGGTATAATGAGATATCTGGATTGCGCCCAGCAGAAAGCGACGATGGTAATCAAAGAGCTGGTGAAACATAATCTAATCACTTTAGAAAGTGAAGGAGTAAATAGGGGCAGAATATATCTTAGAGCAGCAAAAGGGATGCTCGCCGACTCATCCGCAGATTACTTTCACACTCCGCATAAACCACAGTTCTTCTTCTGGAAGCTCCCGCGCAAGCTTCCTGCCAACCTTTCGGAAGGCGCGCGCATACTATACGCTTATCTGTCGGATGTAATCAGGACGACTAAGGCTGGTGGGATTTCTCTGATTAAGTCAGTTTTGGCAAAGATACTCCACGCAGACAGAAGAGTAGTAGGTAAATGGGTCAACGAACTCTCTGCAGCTAATCTGATTGTCAAAGATTCCTCCCCTGTTACTCCGAAGTCTATACTTTCAACCGCCACACAAAAAAGCACTCCTGCATCCATGCTGAGTAGCAGCAGAGGAGCAAGAGATGAAAAGGCAGTGACCAGGTTCAGCGAGGAAAATGAAGAGAGAGTATCCCGAGTGGTCCGACTAGAAACTCTGGTCGATACAAAACTCAGGGTAGGCATTCCAGTTAGACCAGAGATGTATCATCAAAGGCAGGATGATTTATGCTCACCGAATATCATATCCACAGAGGAGATCAAGGAACGCATCGACTACGATTTCCAACTACAGCACTCCCCCGCCTTCGCAAACTTAGTTCTGGATAGTTCGGTCTCCGTTCTGGAGAAACTACTTCAAGGGAAAGAGAATGTGAAGGTAGGTGACAAAATTCATCCCGGCGACGAAGTCAGGAAGATACTCATGAACTTCACCAAGCGCCACATGACGGCCGTGCTGGACAGTTTTAAGAGATACTCAGGTCTCATTCGTAACCCGGATACCTGGTTGAAAGTAGTAATGATTAATACAGTATTGGAGCATCCAGACATCAACTCTCCTGCTCAATCATCGCCACGAAACTTAATATCAAATAACCTTAGAAGGTCAGGGTTCAGTGTTGGTTCTCTTGGTGCGCGCCAGGAAACACATGAGGAACGCAAAGCTCGCTTCGACAGACTGCTCGAATGAACTGTGCACATTTCATCTTAACAAGAATCTCGCAAAAGCCATATCCTCCACAATGACATAACACTTTCTCCCAGTAGAGATATCTTAGAGATATAGTACCTAGAGATATATGAGTCAGTCATAGTCCTGACCGACTGACACAAAAACTAATTTCAGCTGAATAGCCTATATTACAAATGCTGAGGAATAATCGATTCACTCTATATTCTCATTATGCAGTAAAACAAGTGTTTTAGCCTTAATAAACTCAAAAAATGCCTGTTTTTTGCGAGGTGACTAATAGTCACCTGAAAATAGTTTTTTCAATTATCCAGGTGAAACCTTGTATATTCAAACAGTCGCAGATAACTCTTTATGGTTTAACTTTTTGCTTGTGTTTGAAAAGTTACTCTGTCGGATGTCCATCCAACTTCTTGATAAACTCATTAATGCAAGTGTACCCGGCTTTTTGCATAACTCTGTTGGAAGCGTAATTGAAAGATTGAACCAAAGCGTTCATGTCAGAATAACCGTATCGATCGAACAAATATGAGGTAAATCCAACAACAGCTTGTGTAGCGTAACCCATCCTGAGGAACTCCTGGTTAATAAAATAAGCCACAGCAGCTATTTCTCTACCAAAGTCATCGCCACCAACATTGATCTGCCCTGCCAATATCCCTTTTTCCTTGTGTACTATGGCATAACTAATAAAATGCTCGATTGTGGTGTACGCCTCGTGGCGCTGATTTACTTTTGCTATCCACTTCCCAATCCACTCTTAAGGATTGTCCCAGTCAAGAAGCCAGATCTGAATGTGACCTTACTGAATGATTTTTATCAGATCCTGCTCATCTTCCGGATTCCATTGGCGCAACAGTAAATCGGACGTAGTAAGTATTGTCACTATGAGTCTGCTCTCCTTTTCTCCTAGTGAACGCTCCTACAGGCAGTAAAATGCTAAAAACATCTGATACTGTAGATGATGTAATGGCAGCGAACAATTATCAGACAACGATCTCCATCCCGTCGTAAGTAAACTTAACTCCTGAGCAATTCATCTCCAGCCGGACGCAATCTTGGTATGATTTCCCCAGTCTTCCTCGATATGAGTTATGATGACCTCTGGCACGGACAGATCATTTTTAAGTGTAAGAACATCTTCGATGCTTAATAACTCCTGACGCAGAGGATAATCACGACCGATAAATCTGTTATCCTTCATAGTGCTGCCGACGAAAGTATAACCGATAATCAGCAGATCTGCGTTGAGCATAGAATAGTCCTGTGGGAATGGTTTGCAATCACAGGGAGCATAGATAACTTTACGCCCGTTGCTTTCAAAGAGGAAGATGGATACGGATTTTCTTTTTTTACTGGTATAGCCGTTATCTTTATCTTCCCTCAATCTGACCTCAGTGTTATGGCCAGCTTACTGATTCTCCAGGAGTTGCTCCCCCGCTCTGAGGGCATAACCCGCTCGGTAACAGTAAGAGACGCACGAAGCGATACCTCAATGTGATCGTTAAAGAAGGCTTCAATGTAAACGATGAAGAGAATGTAACTTAATAATATTTGTACAATATAAAGAATAACTTGATGGCATGGTATATATGCGGTGGCGTGGATGTAAACCATCTTTTTCGGAGGAGTGGTTTTCAGTATTTACATGAAGATAGATATTGGAAAATATTAAGAAGATATTGTCAAAAAGTATTGACAAAGATCACGACAGGTTCTAGAATGTCCATAGAAAAATAAGTGGGATTGCCGAGCTTGAAAGCGCCCCAGGCAATCCCCAGTGTCCTGTCACTTGCGATGGCGGGACACCAAGGTTATCATACCATGAATATGGGTCCATTTGCAACCACCAAGGGAGGATTCTCTTAATGGAATCAAATGGGATCGTACAGGGGCGCTTAGCAATCGGCTTATGCAGAGCCTTGGGTTTATCCAGGCTCTTCCAATATCCGATCTTTGCGCTCCTTGATAATAGAATAGTTTTTCCCTTCGCCCGATGCCCAGTGCGAGTACGACCTCGCATCTGACACACTTTGGGGAATTATCTCCGTGGCCTAAGAAGGTTGCATGGGATCTCTGCGGCAGTGCATAGCGTCTACGCTGCGGAGGTGGTGTGGCACGGTATTTTTATACCGTGACGAAGGGGTTTTGAACGAAAACAGCGAATAATAAGGTGAAATTTTAAGCTGAGCCATATCCTTTGACATTGGTGTGGCTCAGCGTGTCACCAGATAGCAGACCAGCCTCACTGTAAGGTCTGCGTCCATATACACCTGGAAACCGCCATTTGGGAGGATAACAATGGAGCATACATGTCGCATTATCGGAGTAGTGAATCAAAAAGGTGGCACCGGGAAAACAACTACTGCGCTACACCTTGGAGCCGGATTGGCTCAGAAAGGCAAGCGAGTTTTGCTAGTGGACCTGGATCCCCAAGCATCCCTGTCTATACTTGCTGACCTTGATCTAAGTATCAGGCGATTATCGATAGCGGATTTGTTGGAAGCGGAAATATACAGGTTACCATCGGCTGAACCGATGGAGCGAACCGATAAAGAGGCAATTATTAACCTGGATGATAATCTTGATATCATCCCTTCGTCCATATCTCTTTCAAGTATTGAGCTAAAACTCATTGCCGCTGATGCCAGAGAGTTCATGTTAAAGGGCATACTAGATCCGCTGAGAGAGCATTATGACTTCATTTTAGTGGATGGACTGCCTAGCCTTGGCAGCCTGATGATCAACCTCCTGACAGCCGCAGATGAGGTTATTATCCCCACGAAAGCCGAGTTTTTGGACATTCAGGGCGTCAGTCTGCTGATAAACCACGGCATAAATAGAGTAAGATCGAGACTTAATCCAAATCTGCGAATTGACGGCATTCTCCTGACCCTGGTTAACGAGAGGCTCAAAGCCACCAAGGAAATCATGGACGAGTTATCTGATATAGCTCAGTCTGCAGGTATTCCAATATTCAGTTCCATGATCGTCAGCGCCACGGTAGCCAGAGATGCAAGCAAGAAAGGGCTTACTGTTTATAAGTGCGCACCTGGATCGAAGCTGGCAACGGCTTATATGAACTTCGTTGAGGAGGTGCTAGCTCTTGGCTAAGCTCCCCAAACTTAACCTTCAAGATGACCCTAATGCGTTTGATCTATATAGCAGTTTAACTTCTTCAAACCTATCCATAGCTCCAGAGGATTTCGCTCCGATGCTAATACCAATGAGCTTAATAGATCATTGGAAAGATCATCCGTTTAACATATATCCACCGGAACGCCTGCAAGAGCTGGCAGACTCAATCGAGAAAAATGGTCTGCACAGCCCTATCATAGTACGTCGCAGTGGCCAAAGATACCAGATCATAGCTGGTCATAACCGCTATGAGGCGCATAAGCTCCTCAACAGATCTGAGATTATGGCCAGAGTTGTCAAGAACTTAGATGACACCACGGCAGCCATCATGGTAACTGAATCCAACCTGCTGCAAAGAGAACAAATCCTGCCAAGTGAAAAAGCCAGAGCATACCGTATGCTCATAGACGCCCTGAATGCCAGGGGTGAGGACACCCATGGCGTCGATGCGGATGAGAATGAAACAGGTGGCAGCGATACTATGCCCTATGGCACCATGGACAGGGTGGCCAGTATTACCTCGGATAATCGCCGCCAAATCTACCGCTACCTGCGTCTTCTAAAGTTGAATGACGCCCTGCTGGTGCGGGTAGATAGTGAGCAAATACCCTTTCGGGCAGCAGTCGCCTTATCCTACTTAAGAGAAGCTTCACTGATAGAACTGGAGCTCCTTTTGAGCCAAAGCCAGGATATCAGAGTTACGGTTATTGCTGCTGACAGACTAAAGGAGCTGTGCCGTGATGGTAAGCTGGAACTGAGCAGAGAAGCAATCGCCGCCGTACTTAGGGACTCAGTTGCCGAGGGTGCCAGTATCTCGCAGCCACCTGAGCCGACTGAGCCTTTAGATCAGGTTACACGCGCTGCCAGACTCAAAAAGAGCGGTTTGCTTCATAACGGCGTCCTTAATCATGCCGCTCTTCTGCGCCGCATGAAGAAGGACAGAGCGATTTCACTCAGTCAAAGGCGCCTGCTGGAAGGGACCGTGGCTGAGGCTATCGAGAAGGCAAAACAGGATACTATAAGGGACTTTATGCGCACGCATAAACCAGGCTTCGACCTGGATACCTATATAAGCAGCCTCTCAGCAGAGGAGGTGATAGAAGAATAAGGAGGGGAATCGATTGGTCGATGTTTGTTACCAGTCTTATGAGGCTATGGAGCCAAAAGCTGACGGGCGAAGCCCGCTGACCGATAGTGATGAACTAAACCAGCAGCTACTCGATATCTTGAATCGAACCTTTGAACAGCGACATTATTATATCCCTCTCTTTCCACCCGAGGACGATGAAATAAGAAACCTGGTGCAACAAACTCTGATCCCGCAGTATGGCTTTGAGCGAACCATGACGGTGCTGGCGCATGTCGTTATGAAAAATCCCGACCATCATGAACATCTCAGCGCCGACAATCTCGCCTGGGCAAAAAGCATGCGTCCCATACTCACAAGCAGGGAGTACGAGTTCAACGTAGTATGTTTCTATCCCGACAGATGGGATGCCTCGCTAGACACGGTCATCAAAGAAGTCCGCGAACATGCAGAGTATATGCAGATTATAAACCCAGCCGCCTGCCATTCCCTGTCAGGCAGAGAATATCTCTGGACCAAGTTATATTCCGGCATCTCACGGATCGGGAGCAACACCTACGATGAAATTATAGACATGCTGTCGGGGATAGACCTCAGCGGCATCGAAGATGATCTGCTGACCATCTGCAGCAGCGAGAGCAGTGCAGGGGCGCTGGTGAGGGTGCTGCAGACGTTCAAGGAAGAGATCACCACAAATACAAAAACTACGGCCCTGCAGGAAGATGCGGGGCTTTCTGATATCACCCCAGAGGTGAGTACTCCAACTATCGTGCAGGAAGAACCCCAGATAATCAGCCAGCTCAACACTATCCTGCCGTTAGTTCAATCGTTGGAAGGCAGTCATACACAGGGGAAGCGCGATTGGGTCACTACTGAACAGATCGCCGAAGCCAAGGCGGTGCCCATGGAACTCCTGGCCAGGCGGTTGGGCTATGATCTCAAGAAGGAAGGCAAAAGCTTTCGTTTCGAGAGGGACAAGAGCATCACGATCAGCAACAATCTGTGGACGGATCGCGCACCCTCAGCGGGAGGTTTAGGTGGCAGCACCATAGATTTTCTGACCAAGTATCACTCTCCTGGGATTTCCTTTCAGGATGCTGTGCGGGAGATCCACCGCCTCTGCCTGAGCCCTATCGACGAGTTATCTGGCGCGCAGGAATGGTTAAAGGCAGCTGTCGAAAGGTCAGAGAAGCCTCAGGTGGAGTTTGTGCTACCCGAGCACAGTATGACTGCACGCGATGTGGTGGAATACCTCACTCATACCAGGGGTATCGCCGAGGAGATAGTCATTGAGCAGTTGAGAAACGGTAACCTCTACCAGTCTACCCCCTATGACAACTGTTGCTTCGTTGGTTATGACACCAGGGGAACGGCACGCAGCGCCTTTCAGAGGGGTATCAGCGACCTCAGAGGCAAGCGTTTCCTGGGAGAAGTACAGGGATCCTGCAAAGAATATCCCTTCGTGATGAAGGGAACCTCCGCGCAGTGGCTCTATGTCTTCGAGAGTGCCATCGATGCCCTGAGCCACGCGACTTTCGCCAAACTGAGAGGTGTATCCTGGTCTGAACACAGCCGTATAAGCCTCAATGGGGTCAGCACAGTCGCCCTGGAGCGCTATCTCGATGACCATGAGGGAGTGATCGGAGTTACCCTGTGTCTGGACAATGATGAGGCGGGGTTGAATGCGGTCAGGAACATCAGCAAATTTCTGAGGGAGCGATATACCCATATCCTGGTGGAAATAGAGACGCCTAAGGCCAAGGACGTCAACGAGGATCTCCTCTTCTCCCTGGGTATGCAATCGGAAAGATACGAACCAACGGCGACCCCAACCCGGGAAAGAGGGATCTGATGACCATCTTAGAGGATAAAGTCCGGCGTCGGAAGCTGAAGAG
>WRDA01000049.1 GCA_009783675.1 Symbiobacteriaceae bacterium
GCGGTAATCAGGCCGTTGGTAATCGGCCGGATTATCATCATAAGAGACCCAAGCTGGGCCAGGATTTTGTCCAGATTCATCAGGCCAAGGCCAAGGAGGATGGCATAGGTAACCAGGATAACCCATTCTTTCATTTTAGGCAACCGATGCGCCCCCCTTAAGAGTTGAGAGCAGCCAGTGGTTAGTGGCTAGTGGTTAGTGGCTAGTGGCTGGTGCTTAGTGGTTAGTGGCTAGTGGTTAGTGGTTAGTGGTTAGTGGCTAGTGGTTAGTGGTTAGTGGCTAGTGGTTAGTGGTTAGTGGGAAGTGGGAAGTTGCGAGAGCTAACTCTCCACTCTCAACTATTCCCTGTTCCTTTAAACCTTTTCCCTCTTACCTATTCCCTATTCCCTTATTCTTCAGTTGCTTCAACATATCGCTGGTCATTGTTTCCAGAGTATACACCGGGTTCCAGCCCCATTCCTCTCTGGCTACCGAATCGTCCAAACTGTTGGGCCAGGAATCGGCGATCCCCTGGCGGATTGGATCGACATCGTAATCCATGACAAAGCCAGGGATATGCTTGCGGATCTCTGCTGCCAGCTCTTCGGGCTCGAAGGCCATGGCTGTAATATTAAAGGCATTGCGATGCTTCAACCTGGCAGCGTCAGCTTCCAGCAAGGTCATGATAGCCTGCAGAGCATCGGGCATGTACATCATATCCATATAGGTACCGGCGGCGATATAGCTGGTGTAACTCCCCTTCTTCAGGGCATCGTAATAGATATGTACGGCATAGTCTGTGGTCCCACCACCGGGTAGAGCCTCATGGGAGATGAGTCCGGGGAAACGCACGCCACGCACATCGACGCCGAACTTCAGGTGGTAATAATCGCAGAGGAGCTCGCCAGCGACCTTGGTCACTCCATACATCGTCGTCGGACGTTGAATAGTATCCTGAGGAGTGTTGTCTACCGGGGTTCCCGGACCGAATGCAGCGATGGAGCTGGGAGTGAAGACCGCTGTCTTCGCTTCTCTGGCTACTTCCAGCACATGGAACAGTCCACCCATGTTGATCTCCCAGGCTCTGGCAGGATGAGCTTCTCCCACTGCCGAGAGCAGAGCCGCCAGATGGACGATATGGGTCACTTTATGCTTGCTGACAGTGGCTGCGATGGCTTGCGGGTTCATCACATCGAGGACTTCATAGACCCCTTCCGAGATTGGTCCCTCAGGACAGGTGTCCTTTATATCGCTGCAAATAACTTCAGAAGCTCCATAACGCTCCCGCATCGCTAAAGTCAATTCGGTACCTATCTGACCAAGAGCTCCGGTAATCAGTATCTTCGTCATTGCTACACATCCTTCATTGTCATTAACTCGCTGATATAATTAGAGCTACAGGCTTGCTGGTCCTTCTTTCCAAAGCTTAAATACATATAAAAAATCAAAGCCGCTTTTTTATAAAGCGGCTTTGGATGAAATTGTTATCTCTTGGAGAACTGAGGCGCGCGGCGGGCTGCTTTTAAGCCATACTTCTTGCGTTCCTTCATCCTCTGGTCTCTGGTGAGAAAACCTGCTTTCTTCAGCGTCGGGCGTAACTCGATATCCACGCTGGTCAAAGCTCTGGCGATACCATGGCGGATAGCTCCTGCCTGGCCGGAGATACCTCCCCCATGCACTCGACAGAGGACATCGACCTTATTCTGCATCTCAGTCAGAACCAGGGGCTGACGCACGATCAGCTTAAGAGTCGCCAGACCAAAATAATCCTCGATATCCCGGCCATTGATGGTAATCTTGCCGGAACCTGGTACCAGTCTAACTCTGGCGACAGAGGACTTACGTCTGCCGGTTCCATAGTTTCTCATTTTATAGATGGCCATTACGTTTCCTCCCTTCTCTAACGGCTAAGCTGTCGCACTTCAGGCTTCTGAGCTTCATGAGGATGAGTGGGTGAGGCGTAAATGCGACACTTCTTCATCATCGCTCTGCCCAGCCTGGTGTGGGGGAGCATCCCCTTGATGGCTGACTCCAGAGCTCTCTCCGGATGGGTCTCCATCAGGACGCGATAACTTGTCCGCTTCAAGCCACCAGGATAGTAGGAGTAACGTTCCTGAAACTTCTGATCCAGCTTCTTGCCAGTCAGGACGATCTTATCAGCATTGATGACGATCACATGATCGCCGCAGTTGACATGTGGGGTGAAAATAGGTTTATGCTTTCCCCGCAGTATGATCGCGACTTCAGCGGCTACTCGTCCAAGGACTAAACCTTCCGCATCGACGACCCACCATTTATCTTCGAGATCAGCGGGTTTGGCTATATATGTGGTCCGCATCACAATCTCCTTTCAAGTCCGTTAAATACCTGAATATGCACACAAAACTCACGCCTCCCCTCTTGCGTTCACCAGGCGCAAGCAAGAAGAAGTGATATATCTGGTTCCCTTTATTTTCTTAAGCTGCTACCTGCACGGAAACTTTCCATGGAACCTGCACTCGATCGGGTTTGAGCACAGGATTAACAGCAATCGCTATTTTAGCCAGTTTAGATCAGAAAGTCAAGCATTTACGCCAGCTAGTCTGGAAAAATATGCCGCCAGACATTACTGCGAGTAGAAGATTTCCATTAGATAGAGCCCCTGGGGGGGAGCACAGAAGAGGGTTCCCTCACGCTTGCCTTCTCTTAAGGCTTTCTCCATGCCCTCCAGACTCCACTTCTCGCAGGCAATATCCGTCATGCCTCCCACCAATAGGCGTACCATATTATAGAGAAAGCCGTTGCCGACGATATCATAATGCAGCAGTGGACCTTCTTCGCTCCAGACTGAGCTCCTGATGGTTCTGGTGAACTCCTTCACTTTACTGCCGCTGGCGCAGAAGGCCCGAAAGTCATGGCTACCGACAACCAGACTCGCCGCTTGATGCAGAAGAGATGGATCCAGGTGGCCATACCGTTGCCAACAGTAGTTACGCCTTAGGGGAGAGGGGAATTCTCCTCTCTCGATGGTATACCGATAATGCTTCCAGTGAGGAGTAAAGCGTGCATGCCAGTCCAGAGTCACCTCCCGAGCCGCGTAGACTCTCACGGCAGCGGGAAGAATACTGTTAAGAGCTATGCACCAACGGTCCAGAGGAATCGCTGTCCTGACAATAAAGTTCGCCTGCATACCCAAAGCATGAACCCCGGCGTCGGTGCGCCCGGCACCATGAACCGTACAGTTCTCCCCACTAAGCTTGGCTACACCTCGTTCCAACGCTTCCTGCACCGAAGTCTGGCCTTTCTGCCTCTGCCAACCATGGAAGGCACTGCCATCGTACTGAACAGTCAGGCAGATGTTGCATTCCCGGGTCATGACAGCGTTTTGGCAATCAGAGTGAGCGCCAGCACGCCTAAGGTCAATGTCAGAGCGACGCCATCCCTCAGGTTAAAAGTCAGTTCCCTAAAACGCCCACGACCCTGCCCGCCTCTGTAACAGCGTGCCTCCATGGCGATTGCCAGGTCCTCTGCCCTGCGTAAGGCACCTATGAAAAGGGGCACCAGCACAGGGATTAGGCTCTGCAGGCGTTGCAGAAGGTTGCCTCGGTCAAACTCTACACCTCGAACGGTCTGCGCTTTAAAGATCTTCTCACCTTCTTCGCTAAGAGTCGGTATAAAACGCAGAGCGATCGTCAGCATCATTGCCACTTCGTGAGCCGGAAAGCCTAAAGGTTTGAAGATACTCAGCAAGCGCTCCAGACCATCGGTGAGAGCGATGGGTGAGGTCGTCAGAGTAAGCAGTGAGGTCGTCAGAATAAGCAGGATCAGACGAGAGCTCATCAGGATACCACGCAGGATGCCTTCGGAATAAACAGCAATCCGCCACCAGTTCCACAGCATCGCCCCTCCCGGAGTGATCAGAGAGTGGATGATCAAGGTAAAACATATAATCCAACGTAAAGGTCTCAGGCCGGCCCACAGGATGCGCCAGGGCAGATTAGCCAGGTTGACTGCCAGCAGAGAGTATATCCCCAGCACCAGCAGCATTCTGTAATCTGCAGCCAAAAAAACTGCGAACATGTAAAGCAGGGTGGCAACTATCTTGGTCCGGGGATCCAGGCTATGTAAGAGGGATTGTACTGGATAATGCTGCCCGATGGCAATTCCCCGCAGCATATTCCTCACCTCGCCTGTCTGTAGGATAATCCTTCTTCTATGGACAGTGGAGTAACCTTTATGTTGGATCACAGCTCCCGGGTGCTTTGGCTTTCAACAATAGTTCCCTGACAAGATGGTAGGCCTGTCGATTACTGTTGATATAGCCATCCTGCAGAGGCATGCCTCGCCGGCGCAGCTCTGCGATTAAACGAAAAACCTGGGGAACTTCCAAACCAGCGGTTGCCAGCTTACTCTCTTCGCTAAATACTGCATAAGGCGGACCGTCCAGGAGCACCTCTCCCTGGCTCAGGACGATCAGACGATCGGCAACTTCTGCGATATCATCCATATTGTGAGATACCAGGACAACTGCCGCCTGGTATTGCTTAGCATAAACAGAGATAGCGGCCAGAACATCCCTCTTTCCCGAGGGATCCAGCCCTGCCAGAGGTTCATCCAATAACAGATATGCAGGCTTGAGAGCGAAGGTGATCGCCAAACCCAGACGCCTCATCTGTCCCCCGGATAGCTCAAAGGGAGAACGTTGCATAAGAGAGGAATCGAGACCAAACAGAGCCATCATTTCACTGCTGTGTCTTATGATCTCTTCAGGGCTCTCACCTCGGCGTAGCAAACCAAAGGCGAGTTCCTTTTCCACTGTTTCCTCGAAGAACTGATGTTCCGGATACTGAAAGCTCAGACCTGTCAAACGCCTCAGGCGGGGTATATCCGTCTCTCTCTCGTAGAGACGCATCCCGTCCAGGATCACTTCTCCCTCGGTAGGAACCTGCAACCCGGCCATCACCTGCAGCAATGTAGACTTACCCGAGCCAGTATGCCCTACTACCGCGGTGACTTCTCCCCTGACTAAGACGAAGCTCACCTTGCGGAGAGCTTGAGTGGTAAAAATCGTGTCTGGGTTAAGGGTTAGGCTGAGGTCATGAACGTCCAGGGTCATACCGGTTCCAAATCTCCTCTATCATCTCGTCTAAACTGAGAATGTCTCTGCGCGGTAAAAAACCATCCTCGGACAACCAGACAGCTAGTTCGGTCATGGGAGGAGCTTGTAGACCCAATTCCTGCAGTAGCTCCAGGCGGGTGAGGACTTCCCTGGGGGTACCCTCGGCTACGATCCTGCCCTCCTGCATCAGGATGACACGATCGGCTGCTATGGCTTCCCAGGGATCGTGAGTAATAAAAACAATGGCCATTCCGGCCTCATGTAACGCCCGCAGACAGGTCATTATCTCGTTTCGTCCCATCGGATCCAGCATCGCTGTAGCTTCATCGCAGATCAGCATCTTCGGCTGCATGGCGATAGCTCCGGCAATAGCGACTCGCTGCTTCTGTCCACCCGAAAGGAGGTGAGGCGCGTGATGGCGATACTCGGCCATGCCAACAGCCTGCAGAGCCTCGCTGACGCGCTGACGTATCTCGGAGCCGGTCAGGCCGAGATTCTCCGGGCCGAAAGCTACATCCTCCTCGACTACGGTCGCGACGATCTGGTTGTCAGGATTCTGGAAAACCATGGCGATCTGCTGCCTGATCATAGGCAGGTTGTCTGCAATAGAGCTATCCAAGCCACAGATCATGGCCTTACCCTGCTCTGGCACGAGTAGGCCATTCATCTGTTTTGCCAGAGTCGACTTACCGGAAGCATTGGCACCCAGGAGAGCTACGAATTCTCCGGCAGCAATGCTCAGGCTAACTTTGTCCAGTGCCCTGACTTCAAGAGACTGCCTATGTCGTGGATAGTTGTAGGAGACTTCCCTGAGTTCCACAAGTAAAGGACCCTTCGCCGAGTTTGCATCCATGTCCGATAAAGACTACGGTGACAAGCGGAAACGATCACGGGGGAAGAGCACGGCGTCCCGGATATTATCCAAACCCAAAAAGCGGGTGGTCATCCTGGCTGCCCCGATGGCAAATCCTCCATGAGGTGGTGTACCATAACTGAAGATTTCACGATATTCGTTAAAACTCTCCGGATCAAGTCCCTTAAAGCGAATACTTTCTTCCAGTACCCTTGGGTCGTGCACGCGTTGGGCACCAGAGTTCATCTCCATCCCCCGAAATAGCATGTCGAAACTCTCGGTCGTGTCCGGATCGTCCGGTGAGGGTTGGGTATACATGGGACGATTGGCCCGGCCATAATGAGTAGCAAAGACAAATTCACTGCCATATTCCTTAAGCACATAATCACAGATCAGGCGTTCGGCTTCCGTATCCAGATCCAGTTCCGTTAACTCTTTGCCATACTCGCGCTTTAAGATGGCGGCGATTTCCTTGATCCTCAGGCGAGGAATTCTACCCGTTTTAGGTAACACAGCGCCGTGGAGTGCCAGTTCGGAAGCACAATGCTCCCGCAGATGATCGCAGATATACTGCATCATCCTCTCCTCCAAAGCTAAAACATCCTCCAGCCCGTCGATGAAACCCATTTCCAAATCCAGAGATATGAACTCACTCAGATGCCGTGAAGTGTTATGCTGCTCAGCACGGTAAGCAGCTGCGACTTCGTAGACTCGCTGCAGGCCTCCGCCCATGACCATCTGCTTATAAAACTGAGGTGACTGGGAAAGATAAGCCTTGGTCTCGAAGTACTTCAGCTCGAAGAGTTCAGTCCCACCCTCGGTGCCAGTGGCGACAATTTTAGGCGTGAAGATCTCGGTGAAGCGTTCCCCACGCAGGAACATCCTGAAGGCATGCACGATCTCATCCTGCACTGTGAACACGGCCTGAGTCTTGGGATGGCGCAGAGTCAATACCCGGTGATCCAGGCGATGCTCCAAACCAGCTGATATCTCCTCCTGATTGAGTTCGAATGGCAGCTCTCTCTCCACTCCCGCGACGATTTGCAACTCCTTAACCTGCAGTTCCACGCCCAGAACCTGCTGGGTAGTCGCTGTCACCTCGCCGCAAACGACTACAGCTGCTTCGTTGCTTAGCTCCGCCAGCCAGTCGGGTTTGCCACTGACCACTCCCTGCACGATACCGCTTTTATCCTTAAGCAATATAAAGGCCAGTTTACCGCTGACCTTGCGAATACGGTGTATCCAGGCATGAAGAATAACTTCCTCTCCCACATGCTCCTTTAGTTCATCGATCCAAACAACAGGCATTTGACTTCCTCCTCTTGTACTCTAGTGTAGCCAGCGGATCTGACTCAGAGGCCACATCACAGCTACGCCCCTGCCCTGAACTGCAGTCAGAGCGACATAAGGGGTCGTGGTCCAGAGGCGACTGTCGCGACTGAGATTGCGATTATCACCCAGGACGAAGATATGTCCTTCCGGGACATAATACGGTCCGAAGGTACCGTGGGTCTTCACGGTCAGGTAGGGTTCCTCCAGGGCTATATCATTTATAAAAACCGTATCATTATAGATCTCGACCTTGTCTCCCGGCATACCGATAGCGCGCTTGACATAAAGCTCCTCCGGGGTGTCGGGGCAGGGAAAGACCACGATATCGCATCTCTTGATGGGTGAAAAACGTCTGGTTAACTTGTCGACCAGGATGCGCTCATTGACCGAGATCGTCGGGATCATGGAGCCGGTAGGTACTAAGGGAATAATGAAAACAAACTGAGTGACCAGTATCGAGATTATCAGCGCAATGATGAATTCGCGCCCGAAAGAGAGAATCTCCCGACGCCAGGAAAAACCAGGGGATTTCTCCTGGTTCTCTTTATCTCCCTCCTCCATAGAGGCGGGGTTATCCCCCTGTTGAAGCGAAGGGTTCTCCTCGGTAATACCCGGTTCAGATAGATTATTCTTTTCTTTATCCATCCAAGATGCTCCTTAAGATGCGTATATGGTAAGACCATCCATTTGCTATTATACCACGTTTTCCGCTGGGGGGAAGGATGTTTTTCAGCAGAATTGTCAATTGCAACAGATCAGGGAGCTGACACATGCATGAGTTTGCGTCCGCCTTCTTCCGTTTTCAGGACATGCGTCTGAAAACGGGCTTACTAAGCGGGGGTTACTCAAGGGGGTACGGGTACCCCCTTGAAAGCGATATATGCAAAAGGGCCCCGTTATGTTAAAATAGGGACACAAATAGATAGGAGGTTAAGACATGGCTCTAATCATTAAAAACGCCAATCTCTGGGACGGTACCGGATCGCCAAATACCCGCCCTAAAATGTCCATCCGCTGCGAAGGCGACCGTTTCGTTCAGATTGCTCCCGACGATGAGATCATCCCTGGTGCTGAAGATACAGTACTCGACGCAGCAGGGCGCTTCGTCATGCCTGGTATGATCGACTGCCACGTACACATCACCAGTCCGGGAGACCCGGATTCCTCAAAAGACGCCGCCGAATCCGAAGCATATTTCGCCCTCAGGGCTGCCAGGATGGCGGAGGAGGACCTGAAAGCAGGCTTTACCACTGTTCGTAACATGGGATCTGCCAACTTCATCGATCTGGCGTTGCAAAAGGCTCAGAAAGCGGGTTTTGCCGGAGGAGCACGCATCATCACCTGCGGACCCTGCCTGACTATGACCGGCGGTCACGGTTGGATGGGTGGCACCGAGGTGGAC
>WRDA01000050.1 GCA_009783675.1 Symbiobacteriaceae bacterium
AGATATCGGAGTTCATCAGGATGGTCTGGTTCACATCTCCGAAATGCCAGCCCGCAGAGGTGTCCATCCGGTAGAAGTAGTAAAGCTTGGCGAAACAGTCAGAGTGAAGATCATCAGCCTTGATAAAGAAAGAGGACGAATAGGATTGAGCATTAGGCAGGCTTTGGCTCCCGTTGATATCTCGGGAGAAAGGGGTAAGGAAGTGAAGATCCCTTGAAGAACTCCAACGAAAAAGCAAATCCTGAAGAGGGCTTTCCTCAGGAGTCACCGAACTTAGAGATGGAGGATTCTCCAGGTATAGAAGCAAATGAAATACCAGTCGTTCCTTCCGAACTGGATCCGATCCAGGAAGCACGGGTGCAAGCTCTGGCTAAGACCAGAGCCCGGCGTTCCTTGGATTTAAAAAGCAGACAAGCAAAGACAGTGACCCAAACCGCACAGGAATCACCGGGAACACCCGGTGGTGAAACTGTGAACCCTTCACCAGAACCGGAGGTGCCAATCACCAAGGTTGGCTGGGTGGATGTTCCTGGTGAATTTTTATTGGAATGGACTGCTAATCCATGGAGAGCTCGCCCAAAAAGGCTGGCTGTGCTCACTATGTTCTATCTTCTGTTATATAGCACTGTATGGCTTTTAGACTTACAGGATTCTGTTTTGGTCATCGTCGTCCCCATTTTGCTTATAGGCAATGCTTCCTCGCATCTATTACCAAGCAAGTATATAATTACCGAAGAAGGTATCTACTGGAAGAATTACTTGAACATGATGTTCAAGGATTGGTTAGCCATAGAGGGAATCGTCTTCGAGGAGGAGATGGGAGAGCTCTTCTTCGATCAGCAATCTTTCCGAAACCGTATTCAAAGAGGTATACCCTTATATTATCCAGACAACCGTCCCGAAGTCGAAAGCATGGTTCGCCGTTGTCATTCTGCTAAGTGGGATCAGTTGCGGGAAGAGGTGCGCCAGAGAGCGACGAATTCAGGCTAGACGCACATGAACCGAAGCATGAAAATGTGTGCGTCTACGCTACGCGTTAGCGTAGAGCAGGAGTGTAGCTCCTGTTCAGGGGTTTGGGGACTTGGAGTCCCCAACTAGGATCCTGCTAGCCGAAACGTGCGAGGGGTTCACTTGTTATCCCCGAAGCAGGTTTCAGGCTAGACGCACATGAACCGAAGCATGACAATGTGTGCGTCTGTGATGGTTATACAAGGCACTGTGTATTTAGGAGGACAGCAGATGATGAGTGAAATGCAATCAAATCCCGACAAAGAGAGAGCATCTTCTGATAGGGAAGATGAGTCAAAGGTCGAGGAACAGGTCAGGAACATGGGTACTCTTGGTTTGGGAGGAGTTTTCGATACCTCTCACAATATGGGACTCTATGGTATGGATGAGTTACCAGTGGAAAGGCGCGAGTTTCTCCTGAACTATGCTGCCGAAAAAATAACTAAAGCCGGGATGTCTGTTCCTGCCGTCATGGCGCTGGAGATGATACGACCACTCTCGTTTATTGGTAGCCAGATGGTATGGGGTGCCGGTCCCCTGGCTGCGGTGTTCATCAACGATCGTTACATCAGCGAAATTGCCCTTCTTTTAGAGGATCGCAGCAATCTGGAAGAACTCTGTATTCGTATCGAAGCGATAGAGACTGTAAAGAAAGCAGAAGAGAAACTCGCTCGTCAGGAGGCAGCTCGAAAGAAAGCCCAGGCGATCGAAGATGCTCTTGCACGAGGAGAGAAACCCAAGCCATGGTGGAGATTTTGGTAGGGTATATTCTGATTCTTTGCTGTACTTTACGTTGACAAATTAGTTCCCATTGGATGAAGGTTTTTCATCTGTGGATATAGAAAAAAACCATTTATAATCCGGGTCAAATCTACCTCAGATAGTAATTGTAAGTGCATAGTTGCACCAATTTAAGGGAGGATCGTTCATGGCGACAGAAGTTAAGCGTGAACCTATCACGCGAGAGATCAACTCGATCATTGCAACGGACTGTGGATCGACCACGACAAAAGCTATCCTCATTGAAAAAGTGGATGGTGTTTACCGACTGATCAATCGTGGAGAATCTCCCACGACAGTTGAAGCACCCTTCGAAGATGTGACAGCTGGGGTACGTAATGCGGTTCACGAGCTGGAAGAGCTGGTCGGGCGCAGCTTTCTGGGTCCCAACGGAGTAGTTACCCCTACACAACCCGACGGTAGTGGTGTAGACATCTATCTTTCCACTTCTTCTGCCGGTGGCGGACTGCAGATGATGGTAGCCGGGGTCGTCAAGAGCATGACGGCGGAATCTGCGCAACGTGCTGCTTTAGGTGCCGGTGCAATCGTTATGGACGTAATCTCCATCGATGATGGACGCAAACCACATGAAAAGATCGAGCGCATTCGCCACTTGCGCCCGGATATGATTCTTGTATCCGGTGGCATTGATGGTGGAACAATCAGTCATGTCGTGGAGCTTGGTGAACTCATCTCGGCAGCTGAGCCTAAGCCGCGATTAGGCATAGGGTTCCAGCTACCGATTATCTTTGCCGGTAACAGGGATGCTCGCAAGTTCATGCTCGATATCTTAGCCAAAAAGGTTGATCTCAGGGTTGTAGATAATTTACGCCCGGTTCTGGAAATGGAGAATCTCGGTCCTGCCCGCGAAGAGATTCACAATCTCTTCATGGAGCATGTTATGGCACAGGCTCCTGGATATAATAAACTGATGCAGTGGACGGAAGTCCCCATTATGCCAACCCCGGGCGCAGTGGGAAAAATTATGCAAACGGCTGCGATAGAGAGTAAGATGAATCTCATTGGCGTAGATATCGGGGGAGCGACTACAGACGTTTTCTCCGTGTTCGGAGATGACCACGAATATTTCAATCGCACAGTGTCTGCCAACCTTGGAATGTCCTACTCGATTTGTAATGTTCTCCTGGAGACCGGGGTGGCCAACATTATGCGTTGGGTACCATTCGATATCGAAGAAGCCGATCTGCGCAACCGTATTCGCAATAAGATGATCAGACCCACCACTATTCCTCAGACTTTACAGGAGCTGGTTATCGAGCAGGCTTGTGCCAGGGAAGCTTTACGACTCTCCTTTATCCATCACAAGTCTCTGGCGACCGGACTCAAGGGAGTCCAAAAACAAAGAGATATTTCCGAAGCTTTCGATCAGTCAGGTTCCGGTGATACGATCATCGACCTGATGAACCTTGGCATGATCGTTGGTTCCGGTGGGGTATTATCACATGCCCCGCGCAGGCAACAGTCTGCACTGATGATGCTGGACTCTTTCCAACTGGAAGGATTTACCGAACTCACTGTGGACTCTATTTTTATGACGCCTCAGTTGGGTGTTCTCTCAGAAGTTCATCCCCGAGCTGCAGCAGAGGTATTTCATCGTGACTGCCTGATTCATCTTGGAACTGCTATAGTTCCGGTTGGTAGCGCACCTAAAGAAGGGGATCCTTGTATAACCGTTACAGCAAAAATGCCTAATGGTGAAACTTTGGAAAAAGTGATCCCATTTGGTTCTATTGCGGTTATTCCCTTGTCGGAAGATGAGTATGCTGATGTCGATTGTCGCCTGGCTCCTCAGTTCGACCTTGGCAACGGTAAAGGAAGAAATGTGCACCGTGACAAAGTGAGAGGTGGCGTAGCCGGTGGCATTATCATCGATGCTCGTGGACGCAGACCCTTCCTGTTACCCGAAGATAAACCAAACCGTATTCGTAAGTTAACGGAATGGTTTGTTTCTCTGGATATCTATCCTATGGATATTCTCGCAAAGTACATGAACCAGGGTAATGGGTAGAATTTCTGTATTGGAAATGAAAGGAGCGCAAAACTGTGGCTAATGCATATACCCCAGGATTAAAAGTAACCGGAGCGTCCCGAATCCAGAAAAGACGCCGCCTTCCCATCCTGGGAGAGGTTCTGGTAAATCTTGGCGATGTTCTGACACCAGAAATGCCTGTGGCTAAGGCTATGATCCCCGGCAACCCGCAGACGATTAATATCTCCAATGCTCTCAGTTGTGAAGCCGAGGATATCGAGTTATATATGGTTAAGAAGCAAGGTGATCCGGTAAAAAAAGGAGAACCGATCGCTGTTCAGAAGTCGTTTATTAGTGCTATATTTGGTGATAGATTCGCTTCGAAATGCGAATCCCCGGTGGATGGAGTCTTGGAGCATGTTTCAGCAGTAACTGGGCAGGCGATTGTCAGAGAACCTGCCATGCCGATTCAGGTAATGGCTTATATCAACGGAACAGTCTCTGAAATTCTTGACCGCGAAGGCGTTGTCATTGAAACCAGTGGAGCTTTCATTCAGGGCATCTTCGGAGTTGGTGGAGAGAGAGACGGTATCCTTAAAGTCGTGGTAGATTCCGGTGAGGAGATTCTCACTGCTGAAAAGATCGATGCATCCTGTGAGGGCAAGATCATTATCGGAGGATCGCTGATGACGGGGCCGGCAATTCGCAAAGCTCACGAGGTTGGTGCCAGAGGGATCGTCGCCGGTGGAGTCATCGATAAGGACCTTGTGGAATATCTGGGTTTCGACATAGGTGTCGCTGTAACCGGACATGAAAATATACCAATAACTCTGATCGTTACAGAAGGTTTTGGCAACATTCCCATGGCTCATAAAACCTACGATCTGTTAAAGAGCCTGGACGGTATGCATGCTTCCATTAATGGCGCAACCCAAATACGTGCCGGTGTCATGCGCCCTGAAATCATCGTTCCTGATGACTCTGTAGTCGTCCAGGAAGGAGCTGTCAATGATGGTGAAATGGAGGCAGGAACCCTCATCCGTTGTATTCGTGAGCCTTACTTCGGTCAGCTTGCAGAGGTCGTCGACCTCCCGCCTGAACTGCGAGTGGTTGAGACAGGAGCGCGTGTCCGCATCATGAACATAAAGTTGCGCAACACTGGTGAGGTCGTTACAGTTCCCAGAGCAAACGTGGAGTTAATAGAAGAATAAAAACTAACATCCTCAGGAGCGGTAAAAACCGCTCCTGAAGTTTCAGTCTGTTAATGTCTCATACTAAAAAGGAGGTTATGCAAATGGAAAACTTTACTATTGGTACGCTTTCTGCTGCTCGCGGAACTAAGTTACAGGACTGGCTACCGGTGCTAAATAGCAGGGATAAGCTGCCGGTTACCCTGATAAATGGAGCATCACCTGGTAAGACAGCCGTCATTACAGCTGGTATACACGGGGGTGAGTATCCTGGTATCGAAGCAGCCATTCGTCTCAGCAAAGCCATCGATGCCGGAGAAGTTCATGGCCGGATTGCTTTGGTCCATTGCGTCAATCAGGAAGCTTTCTTCAGTAAATCTCAGTATTATAACCCTCTGGATGGGCAGAATTTGAACAGAGTCTTTCCAGGCAAAGCCCTGGGGACCCTCAGCGAGCGTCTCGCCTATACGCTCAGCTCGCTGTTTTTCACCCAGGCAGACTATTATCTGGATTTACACAGCGGTGATATACACGAAAACCTGACAGATTTCGTCCTCTATCCACTCCTAGGCAGCGAGGAGCAGATAGCTACGTCGCGTCACCTGGCAGCTCTGTTGGATGTACCATATGTGGTAGGATCCTCTTCCAATACCGGGACTTTTGGATCCGCTGCCGAAATGGGAGTGCCAGGCTTACTGGGGGAGATAGGGTGTTGCGGTCGCTGGAATGAGATCCAGGTGGAGGCATACATCAGCGGCATCAGGAATATACTATACTATACCGGTATTCTTGAGGGAGAACCAAGAGATGTGAATCCAACTTTCTTTAAGCGTATGGTGGGGGTAAGTGCAGGCGCGACTGGCTTGTGGTATCCCTGGGTGGAACCCGACCAGCCAGTTTCTGAGGGGCAACCTATCGGAGAAATTCGTGATCTGTTTGGTACTGTCACTGAGAAATATCTGGCGCCGACCTCAGGAGTAATGCTCTATGTTGTCAGCTCTCTGTCAGTAAAACTCGGTGAACCTCTGGCAGCTGTCGGCGAACCTGAGTAGCTCCGGGATAATGACTATGGCTTCTGCCTCTGAGCATTCACGAAAAACCTCTCTGACGGTGATCACCAGGATACCGTATGGCCGTAAAAGGTCGGAACGCTTTTCACTGTTGGCTGCCGACTGGAAGAGTCGAAGGCGCCCACTGGTAATTGTCATACCTGGCAGATGGCAACAAGTTCAAGAAAGGACCACCTACTTTGCGGTCGCCAGGGCCCTGGTGGAAGACGGATATACGGTTGCTCTGCCTGAGTATTGCTCTTTGAGTCTAGGTTGGCCTCAGCAATTGGCTGACCTCCAACACGCTATATCTGTAATATCCCGGGAATCAATCGCTTTGGGAGGAGATCCGGAGTCGCTGATTCTATGGGGAGATGGTCTGGGGGCTTTCCTGGCTACCCAACTCGTCCTGGCACTTAGCAGGGGCATCTGGCTTCCGCTTGCGCCATGCACTATTAAAGGCTGGGTGGCAATCGATGCTGTCTGGGCTGAAGAGAGTATTCAGCATCTAGCTTCCAGACACCCGCTTCGTCAACTTTTTCCCGAACCAAAACGCTGGCTGGAGGTCAAAAACTCTCTGGCTGCAGGCGAGATGGTTCCTCCTGGATTAATTGTGCACCTGAGTCAACAGGTAAGTTCCGGTGCGAGCCCTGCTGCAAGCCAGAGTTCACTGACAGACCTGGAGAGCTTTACTTATCGAGCCCTCACTTCGGGTAACGATATCACGCTGATACCTCGTCCCGAGGAAAGCAAGCGCATCTGGCGGGGTATTTCCCGACATGATCATCCCCTGCGCATCACCTGGCGTCCATGGCTGCACAAAGTAACTGGAAGCTGAATAGAAAGATTGCACACACGACAGATCCTTATTGCTCAGGTGCAAAGCACCAGAATGGTTATAGCTTAAGAGATACGCTTACGCTAGGAGGATTGCCATGAAACTGTCTTTGTATCACCGCACCCTGGTTATGATGCTGGCCTTGTGCCTGATCCTGACCGGCTGTTCCAGCAGTAACGAGAGTCAAAAGGAAGGACAGGCTTCCGGCGACTCCGGTTCCAGCCAGCCCATTGGGCTTAGCAGCCAACCTGCCACCTCAGGTTTGGCCGGGCAGTCCGGCTTTGCCAGCAAGCTCTCTTTCGTAGATTATGAGGAAGACAAAAAAGCTTCTTTCACGCAGTTTTTGGCTGATTACAAAGAAAACGTGGACACCAGCGGCCTCACCCCTCTTGGTCTGCAAGCGGTGACCCCAACCACGGGGCCTGCGGATGACTGGGGCGACACGCCCATCCCCCTGATCAACCCCTTAGGCTCGAAGAAGCTGTACAAGCAAGCAACGCACCGTCCCAATGGTGCAGGAGGAGCCTCTGTTACCATCAACTACCTGGATGGCTTCTCTGAAATTAGCCAGACAATATATGGGGAGCGATGGGAGCTGGTCATAAACTTAGCCGAGGGAGGAGATGTCCTGCCCTTTTTGCGGGAGTACGCCGAAAGCTTAGGGGCAGAGTTTTATACCATGCCAACAGCAGGTGCACTTGCTTTTACCATCAGGCAGGGGAACGATTATTACTGGTGCAATGCCTACTATGATGAGTATAGGGAGGCATTTTACCTCTATACTGTCAAACCCCTCGTCCTGGAGCTGAACAAGGAATACAGGATTACCCCGGATATGTACGATAAGAACAATGAGTACAACTTTTTGATAAACCTGCCGGGGGAGAAGTTCACCAGGGTCCTCTGCGAAATGCCTGATGGTAACATGACGTTGGCCGTAAGTCAAACCGTGGAGACCGACAGCATGAAGGCGGTCATGTACATTAACAACTGGTTCTATGAGAACCAGTATACCCATTACTCCCTCTACAACATACCTCAGGATCCGGGGCTCTATTCTGTCCGTCTGCGTGGCTTCAGCAATATTCCCTCGGAGTTCAGCTTCATTTTCCAGGAAACGGAGTATGGACTGCCTGGCTACAAGCCAGGGGGTATCGGCGCCCTGGTAGTGAAGGACATCCCCTACGGCAGAGTCCGCCTGGTGACGGAAACCGGAGTCGAAATTACCAATAAACTAACGGGTGATTACTATCAGGATGTCCGAAGTTTAAGACCACATTACGGTATCCCGGTGGGGGATGACCTGCACTTTAGCCTGCCAGCCGGCTATTACACCCTCATCGAGAACACCGGCGGCTCCCATACCGCCAGGAGCCAGCTTATCCCCGTCTCCGCCGGGGAACAGACCACAGTTTTCATCCCTTACAGCTGGCAGGCTGCCAGCAAGGCTCTGGCTCCAGGCAACGATGACCGGGAACTCACCGGCAGCATCGAGATCAGCGAAATGATCGATCTGACCCAAACCGCAGAGCTTGCTCTGGTGGTAAGCGACCCCTATGAGCGAGACGTCTATCCCACCAAAGAGAACACGGTGATCACCGAGGGTGGCAAACAGGTGGAGATCGTGGACATACGCCGCGAGGTCATTCCCTGTTCGGTTGCCCTGGTCATCGATTCCTCCGGCTCCATGGAGGATGACATGCAGCCCACCATCGCAGCGGCCCAGAAGTTTGTAGAATCCCTACCGGATGCCAGCTTC
>WRDA01000051.1 GCA_009783675.1 Symbiobacteriaceae bacterium
ATCTTCAGTCCTTAGGTCTCGGCAACATCCTTGATCTGCCTGGAGTACCGCCAACTGACGAGCCTGAGGCTAGTTATGGGATGATGATGCTTGCATCTCCGGGTAAAGATACTATTACCGGTCACTGGGAATTGGCAGGCATCCGTTTGGAACGTCCCTTCCCGCTTTTTCCTGCAGGATTTCCTCCTGATTTTATCCACCGTTTCGAAGACAGCATCGGGCGTAAGACCCTGGGTAATATTGCGGCATCTGGCACGGAAATCATCGCCAGTCTGGGAGAGGAACACTTACTTACCGGATATCCTATCGTCTATACTTCCGCTGATAGTGTTTTTCAGATTGCTGCTCACGAAGAAACCATTCCCTTGCCTCAGTTGTACAGCATCTGCCAGACGGCCAGAGATATGCTTCAGGGAGGATACAGGGTTGGGCGGGTTATCGCCAGACCTTTCGTCGGCTCGCCTGGTTCTTTTCAACGTACAGCCTATCGTCATGACTATGCTGTTCTGCCTCCTACTCCTAACCTGCTGACAATCCTGACCGAAAATGGAATCTTAGTCAGAGGTATTGGTAAAATAGGAGATATCTTCTGTCAGGTGGGGATAAGCAGCAGTCATCCGACCAAGTCCAATCAGGACGGGTTAGAGGTTTTGGAGAGACTCCTTTATGAGGATCAGGCAGAAGGACTGTTCTTTCTCAACTTGGTGGATTTTGATGCGTTATATGGTCATCGCAACGATCCACAGGGCTATGCCAGAGCTCTGGAAGATTTCGATTCTTTTCTGCCCCGTTTATTGACTGCCCTCCATCCAGGAGATCGCCTGGTGATCACTGCCGATCATGGCTGTGATCCTACAACAGATGGCACAGATCATTCCCGGGAGTACGTTCCCTTGTTAATATATACGCCACAAAAGAAAGGTCAGCCTCTGGGAGTTCGCTCGTCTCTAGCAGATTTAGCCGCTTCTGAATGTGTCCTGCGTCAGATTAACCTGGTCCTTCACGGAGAACCGATCGAGCACTATTAACCATACACAGCCGAAGATGGAGGAGAGATTTAGATGAAGTTTACAGGAGTTACCGCCAGGGGAATCGTTATGCCTATCTTCAAGTCAGGAGATCCCTTGATTGATCTGATTTGTGAGCAGACCATCAAAGCCGCTCAATCAGAAGGGTTCTCGTTAAACGACAGAGATATCCTGGCGGTCACTGAATCGGTGGTAGCCAGAGCTCAGGGAAACTATGCTACCTGTGCTCAGATTGCCAAAGATGTTCGCAGTAAGTTTCCCGAGCCTGTTCTTGGCGTTCTGTTCCCCATCATCAGCCGCAACCGTATTGCAATTATCCTCAAAGCCATCGCACAAGGGGTAGATAAAGTTATAATTCAGTTGTCATACCCCACCGATGAGGTGGGAAACGAGCTAGTAGCCTGGGATAAACTGGATGATCATAAAATCAACCCCTATACACACAGTTTCGACGAAGAGGAGTTTCGCAGTTTATTCGGGGTCAATGTCCATCGATATACCGGTGTGGATTATGTCGCATACTATAAGAGCCTGGGTTCAAACATAGAGATAGTGTTCTCCAACGATCCCTGCCATCTGCTGAATTATACCGATCAGATTCTTTGTTGTGATGTGCATACCCGTAAACGCAGTCAACGACTGCTGCTAAAAGCCCAAGCCAGGACAGTTCTCTGTCTGGATCAGCTAATGACAGCCTCGGTGGATGGTAGCGGATATAACCCCCAGTATGGTTTATTGGGAGCAAACAAAGCCACAGAGGATATGGTCAAGTTTTTTCCCAGAGATGGTCAGTCCTTCGTGGACCAGCTGCAGCTGCGTCTTCTCGAAAGGACAGGGAAGCGTTTGGAGGTGCTGATCTATGGAGATGGAGGCTTCAAAGATCCCCAGGTAGGTATCTGGGAGTTGCATGATCCGGTAATATCACCGGCATTTACTTCCGGTTTGCATGGAGTACCCAACGAACTGAAACTGAAGTTCATCGTCGATGATGAACTGGATAATTTACGAGGCGAGGAACTGGAGAACGCTCTGCGGGAACGCATCAAAGCAAAGCCCGAAAGCCTTTACGGGCAGATGGCTGGCGAAGGAACGACCCCGCGCCAGTTAACCGATTTGCTTGGCTCTCTCTCTGATCTAATCAGCGGCAGCGGCGATCGAGGCACGCCTGTAGTCTTGATACAGGGTTATTTTACCAACTACGCTTCGGAGTAGTCATTCGTTTAGGACCAAACCATAAAGCCCCTGTACTATAATGGTAAAAGGGGCTTTATGATTGTACGGAGGCGGAAAGAAGGATTATGCATTTGCTGAGAGAAATTCATCAGGGTACTACTATAACATAACACTCAAGGAGGAATTCTAGTGATTAAACTTAGCGAAGCTCAGGAAAGACATGCTCAGGAGTTGCATCATCAATCTCTGGTCATCGATACCCATTGCGATACCATAATCGGAGTGGTCAACGGGAAATACGGGCTGGGAACAGAACGCAGCGAAGGGCATATCGATCTTCCCAGAATGCAAAGAGGCGGTGTCAATGCCCAGTTCTTTGCTTGTTACATAGAGCCTGTGTTTAAGCCCACTCGATCCTTGCGACGTTGCCTGCAGATGATCGACGCTATATACAAGCAGGCAGAAGAGAATCAGGAAAAAATGGGCGTCGCTTTGACAGCCTGTGATATTGAGCAACTGCAGGCAGCAGGTAAAGTCGCTGCTATAATTGCCATTGAAGGTGGCGAAGCGGTAGAAGGCGATCTTGGAGTTCTACGGATGCTTCACAAGCTGGGAGTTCGTGCTATTGGCCTAACCTGGAATCAGCGTAACGATATCGCCGATGGCGTCGGAGAGATCCGCGCCAGGGGAGGGTTGACCAACTTCGGAGTGAGTTTGATTCATGAGATGAATCGTCTTGGTATAATTGTCGATGTCTCACATTTAACCAAACCAGGGTTCTGGGATGTAATTGCCGAGAGTACAGCACCAATTATAGCCTCTCATTCCAATGCCGAGGCAATTTGCAATCATCAACGTAATCTCGATGATGAGCAGATAAAAGCTCTGGCCAAGAATGGAGGCGTTATGGGTATGAACTTCTGTCCGCCTTTTGTTGCGGCAGAAAATGCAACAATTGAAGACATGCTCAACCATGTCGATCATATTGTGCAGTTGGTTGGTCCGGATCATGTGGGCTTAGGATCGGATTTTGATGGAATTGGCTCAACACCAGTAGGTCTTGAGGATGCTTCGCAAATGATCAACATGACTCGCGGGATGGTCCAGCGAGGTTACAGCGATGAGGATATTATCAAGATCCTGGGCGGCAATTATCTCCGCGTTATGAAGACGATCATGCCGTAAACTAAAGGTCCAACATAGGCACTAAGCATAGTGCCAATATTGGCACTATTCAAATAACGACAGGCGCAGATTCGGCTGCTACACAGGAAATATGAATGGCAGCAGGGAATTGTTTTAGTGTGTGGCTGACTGGAAAGCTGCTTAAGTGGTTTTCAGAGTTTTGGAGATGGTTCAATGATAATGGACTGATCTAAGGATCAACAGGTTCGGGCACATAGGAGAGTGGCATACCTGATGGATTGTTCTGTTATCATCCTGGATAAAAGAAATGGCATACCTCTGTACATGCAGCTGGTGGAGCAGTTACGCAGCATGATCCTTAGCGGCCACCTTAATGCAGGGGACAGACTTGCCACTGAGCGTGAGCTTTCTCAGTGCCTTGGAATTAGTCGAAACACTGTTAGCCTGGCGTACAAGGAACTTGAGCGTCAGGGTCTGATCATCTCACGTCAGGGAAACGGGACTTATGTCGCCGATCTCGAGGTTCGTTTACCTCAGGACGAACGCAGAGAACAGCTTTTGAACCATGTGGATCAGGCCATTGATCATGCCGCTGAACTCGGCTATACTCTGGAAGAGTTCACCAGTATCGTTAGTGGACATATTAAGGGTCGGCAATGGCTGTTTCGTAATATTCACATGGTTTTTATCGAATGTAATCGTGAACAGACCGATTACTTCGCCCATGAAATAGAACTTGGTTCGGGTGTAACCGTTGAACCGCTGCTTCTCGAGACTTTCGAATTCTACCCGGAAGAAGCAAGGGAGGTCATTTCCACAGCGGAGTTAATCGTCACAACATTCTACCACCTCAATGAGGTCCGTGCATTGCTGCCTCATAGGGTAAACGATATTATCGGGATAGCTTTGGAACCCCTGATGGATACAGTTGTTCGTATAGCCAGACTGCCAAAGGAACACCGCATCGGGTTAGTGACTCTTTCAGAGAAGTTCGCTGAAGGGGTAAGGAAATCAATTAAGGATTCGGGTATCCCCGGACTTACACTGATACGTATTCAGACCCAGACAGAAGAACAGTTTCGTGATGCCGTGAAACCTTTCAATGTCCTGATTGTTTCTCCAGGCCGTAAGTCTCAGGTGGAAAGCCTGACCAGTGCGATGCATAAGGAGATCATTGAGTTTATCTACCGCCCCGATCAGGGATCGATTAACCTGCTCAAGAATGCATTACTAAAAGTACGTAACACCAGAAATGAAGTGAATCGCCCAAGAGATCGCAGTAGAATCCCCAGCAAACAGTAGATAATCATCCCTTCCAGAGATCGAAAGGAGGAAACACATCGATGGACAATAATCCCCCACTTAAGAGGGTGATTGTCAGGGAGCAATGGTGTAAAGCATGCGGTATCTGTATCGCATTCTGTCCGCGCCAGGCGCTGTCTGCCGATACATCAGGCAAACCAACCTGGAATACTGATGTATGTGTACGTTGCGGACTATGTGAGCAGCGTTGTCCTGACTTCGCTATCTACCTTGAGGAGGTGAATGCCCTTGGCTGAGAAACGGCTGATGCAGGGTAATGAAGCCTGTGTCGCAGGAGCTTTAGCCGCAGGAATGGACTTCTTCGCTGGTTACCCTATCACTCCATCGACTGAAATTGCCGAGTTGGCGGCGGAATATCTCCCGCAACGAGGGGGAAGGTTCATCCAAATGGAGGATGAGATTGCCTCCATGGGTGCCGTCATAGGAGCTAGTCTTACCGGGCGTAAAGCCATGACCGCGACTTCAGGCCCCGGCTTTTCATTGAAGCAGGAGAACATTGGTTATGCTGCAATCACCGAAGTTCCCTGTGTCATTGTTAATGTTCAGCGTGCAGGTCCCAGCACGGGAATCCCCACTGCTCCGGCCCAGGGTGATGTAATGCAGGCTCGTTGGGGGACCCATGGGGATCACCCGAGTATAACCCTCTCACCATCCTCAGTGGAGGAGACTTTCGGTCTGACTCTGCGTGCTTTTAACCTGGCGGAGAAGTACCGAACTCCGGTTATCCTGCTTCTGGATGAGATCGTTGGTCACATGAGGGAAGCAGTCATACTTCCCGCAGAAGGAACTGTAGAAGTGATCGACCGTGTAAAGCCAGTCTGTTCTCCTGCAGAGTATCGCCCCTACGATGCGGCAATGGGAGAGACAGCACCGATGCCTGACTTTGGCAGCGGATACCCTTATCATGTTACTGGGTTAACTCACGATAGGGAAGGCTTCACGACGTCCAAACCTGCTGAAGTGGATTTCATCATACGTCGCCTGCATAGCAAGATCGAGATGCATCTCGCTGATATTCTCCAATGGGAAGAGATTGCAACAGAGGATGCTGATATACTCCTCGTTGCATATGGTGCGACTGCGCGATCAGCTAAGGCGGCTTTGAAGATGGCCAGGAAACAGGGCGTAAAAGTTGGTTTGTTTCGTCCCCTGACAATCTGGCCTTTTCCCGAGGCTGCTTTGACTCAGGTAGCCAAGGGTAAGCAGGTCATTGTTCCGGAAATGAACCTGGGTCAAATTGCCTTGGAAGTGGAGAGGATAATAAAAGCGGAGGTCAGTGGTGTCAATCAGGTCGATGGGGAACCACTCAATCCTGCAAAGATTCTCCAGGCCATCATGGTGGGAAGCGAGGTGTCCCGATGAGTTCCCTGGCTGATAAGTATCTGCGTGGCCATAAAATGCCTCATATCTGGTGTCCCGGCTGTGGGAACGGGATCATCACACATGCGGTCCTGCGTGCAATCGATCAGCTGCAGTGGGAGAGAGATGATATAGTCATCGTCTCCGGAATTGGTTGTTCTTCACGAGCACCAGGCTACCTGGATTTCAACACTCTGCATACAACCCACGGACGCGCTCTGGCTTTCGCCACAGGAGTCAAACATGGCAATCCCAGGCTAAAGGTAATCGTTCTCACCGGTGATGGCGATTGTGCTGCTATCGGTGGTAATCATCTGATCCATGCTTGTCGTCGCAATATCGATATTACGGCAATTGTCTATAATAATAGTATTTATGGTATGACCAGCGGTCAGTTCTCTCCTCTCACTCCTACTGGGAGTCTGGCTACCACTGCTCCATACGGTAACATCGACAGAGCATTCGATCTATGTGACCTGGCGACAGCAGCCGGAGCGTCTTTTGTCGCTCGTTCGACGACCTATCATGCCAACCATCTGAGGGATATGATCGTCCATGGTCTGCAGAATGAAGGTTTCTCTCTGATCGAAGCTATGACGCATTGTCCAACCTATTTTGGTCGTCGCAATCGTATCGGGGGTCCGGTGGAGATGCTAAAGATGCAGCAGGAGCAAGCCATACCGGTTCAGAGAGCTGCGAGTATGACTCAAGAGCAGTTGGAGGGTAAGTATCTCATCGGAGAGTTGCATAACCAACAAATGCCTGAATTTTGCGCACTTTATGAACAGGTAATCCAAAAAGCCGGAGGAGGCAACCAGCGATGAATAACCATGAGATACGACTCTCCGGATCAGGAGGCCAGGGTATAATCACTGCCGGGATTATTCTCGCCGAAGCTGCTCTGCTTGATGGACGCAATGCTTTACAAAGCCAGTCCTACGGACCTGAAGCCAGAGGTGGAGCAAGTAAAGCGGAAGTAATCATCTCCGATGAGGAGATCGATTATCCCAAAGTTTCCGCACCTGGTATACTGTTAGCCTTGACTCAGGAAGCATTTAATAATTATGTTCAGGGAGTAACCGCCGAGGGAGTAATACTCGTAGATGAGTCTATCACCGCAAATCCTTCAGCAAACCAGCATATTTTTCGGCTTCCCATCCTGGAAACCGCACAGGCCAGGCTAAGACCTGTGGTGGCTAATATAATTGCTTTAGGAGCCATGGCCAAATTAACCGGATGTGTATCTCTGGATGCCCTGGAAAAAGCTGTCTTGGCCAGGGTTCCCCGTGGCACAGAAGATCTGAACAAACGAGCTTTGGCTACCGGAGTCGAACTGGCTGAGAATCAGCAAAAGTATAACTAATAATAACGAGGAGGAAGATCATCATGTCAGAATTCAACGCCTTTCAAATGGCTCAGCGACAAATCAAGGAATGCTGCGACAAGCTGGAGTTGCCAACCCAATACTATGAGCTGCTAAAACAGCCCATGCGCGTGATCTCGGTAGCGATCCCTGTTCAAATGGATGATGGCAGTGTCAGAGTGTTTGACGGCTACAGATCACAGCATAATCTCAGTTGCGGCCCGGGAAAAGGTGGTCTGCGTTTCCATCATGATGTCAACCTGGATGAGGTGCGTGCCCTTTCGATGTGGATGACTTTTAAAGGGTCTGTCCTGGGACTTCCTTATGGCGGGGCAAAGGGAGGCATCTGCGTCGATGTCAGCAAATTAAGCCGGGGTGAACTGGAGAGACTTTCCCGGGGCTATGTCAGAGCAGTGCATCCTTTTATCGGCGATGATCTGGACATTCCGGCTCCCGACGTAGGAACTGATGGCCAGGTTATGGCTTGGATGATCGATGAGTATAGCATCATTACCAATGGAATACATCCCGGTACTTTTACCGGTAAACCGGTGGCACTGAACGGCTCCCTGGGACGTAATGAAGCGACTGGAGCAGGGATAACGGTAGCTGTGCGTGAATGGGCCAAGAAAGTTGGCCTCGAGCTCAAGGGAGCAACGGCGGTGGTTCAGGGGCTGGGTAATGTCGGTTCGTTCACCGCTTATGGTATCTATGGCTTAGGTATGAAGATTATCGGCTTGGGCGACTACGATCAAAACGAGAGAGCTCCCGTCAATATTCATTGTCCGCAAGGTATCGATCCCTATGAGGCGAGAGCGTACCTTACGGCACATAAAACCCTCAAGGGTTTCCCCGGGTCGACAGTAATTACCACAGACGAGCTTTTCTCGCTTAGTTGCGATGTCTTACTGCCCTGTGCGCTGGAGAATGTAATTACCGCCGATAGAGCCAGGAAGGTGCAGGCCAAAGCTATTGTCGAGGGCGCAAATGGCCCTACCGTTCCTGATGCCGATGTCGTATTAGCAGAGAGAGGTATTGTTGTTGTGCCGGATATCCTGGCAAATGCAGCTGGTGTCACAGTCTCTTACTTCGAATGGGTGCAAAACCTTGGTGGCTACTACTGGACTCTCGATGAAGTAAACGCCAGGATGGATGCCAAGATGTCTCAGGCATTTTCCGAAGTCTGGGAAGTCTC
>WRDA01000052.1 GCA_009783675.1 Symbiobacteriaceae bacterium
GGAGGGCGGTGAGCACCCCATCGATGGCGGCTGGAAAAACCTGACTGATACCCGGAAGTTCCAGTGTCCCCATGCGGTTTAAGAGAGAAATCAGATTGTCCAGGCCGCTGAGTTCGACTTCATCCTGAAGATATTTTAAAACGGCGATGCCGATATCCTGCAGATAGCGCTCCGCTAATTGCAATTTAGATTCTTTGTGCAGATACCTGTCCAGATCCCCTTGTTGCAGTTCTTTGACACTTACATCGATGACATCGATAGTGCGATGTAAATCATCAACGAGCTCATCGGTATCTCTCTCGCTGATCAGGAGCACCTCGATGAGAGACCCTTCGAAATCCAATGATCCTTCTTCAAAGGTATCTCCCTTCCGTTGCGGGATAGAAACTACTACTTCGCAGTAATTGCTGACCTTATCCAGAACCAGCCAGGTTCGTACCGCTTTCATCTGACAATCAGCATCCAGGGTTATCTGCAACCAATACAGAGGGAGACCCCGCTCAAAGCTGGCATAAATCTTGTCGTGGCTTGGTGAATCTTCTTCAAAGACGAAGGGAAAGGGATTAGTAAGATCGGAGGGATCCTCTTCACTCTGATAGGCTGGTGCCGGTGGTGTCTCCACAACCGGAGCCGGCGCTGGTGCCTCTCCTCTGGCTACGACCTCGATGCGGGCCAAAATAGATGAAATGTCGATACTTTCATCATTGTGACTGGAGCTGATAACATCGAGACAGTCCTCTAAAAAATCATGGCTGGCAAACAGGACGTCGATGATCTCGATGGACAACTCTCTGTTTCCGCTACGTACATCCTGCAAGATATCTTCCATAGTATGCATGACTTTCTCGATGCGGGAAAACTCCATGGCCGCCGAATTACCCTTTATGGTATGAGCAACGCGAAAGACACCATTGATTACTTCCGGTCCGTGCTGACCATTCTGGATGCTTATCAGAGACTCATTGAGCAAGATCAGGTTACTGCGTAGATCCTCGATGTAGCTGCTTATCATTTCTTCAAACATTGCTTTCACCTCTTAACCATGTTCAAGGACTGCCGGCGAGCAGTGAGTAACCTTATTTAGACCAGATAGCCGGAGCAGTATGGTGATAGCGATGTTTCTTGTTCACCATGCTCTCCGAATGACCCATGAAAAAGAGCCCTCCAGGTACCAGATGTTCGTAGAATTTATTAATAAGATCTTCTTGTGTCTGATTATCAAAATAGATCATGACATTACGACAAAAGATAAAATCGAAGCCATGGCGGAAAGAAAATTCGTTCATAAGATTAAATTGTCGATAGGAGATAGTTGATAGTACCCTTTCACTCGCTTGATAATCATTTCCGACTCTGCTGAAATACTTACTAAGGTATTTCGCAGGGATGCCGTCGCATTCCTGCATAGTATAAAGACCCCTGGCTGCTTTTTGCAGAATCAGGGTATCCAGATCGGTCGCTAAAATGCGTACACCATAACCACCGGTCAGTAACTCCAGCATGACCAGAGCTATGGTGACCGGTTCCTGTCCCGATGAGCAGGCCGAACTCCAGATAACTACTTCGCGGTTGCGGTCGATTCTGGGATTTTGGCTGCGTATTTTATCGAAATTGTTTTGTATATATTCAAAATGATCGTTCTCACGAAAGAACTCTGTGGTATTAGTGGTCATGGTATCTAAAAATTCCTGGAACTCTGCCCTATTGGCCGAAGAGTTGATCAGTTTCCAGTAATCGTCATAAGAAGACACACCCTTACGATGAAGAAGGCGATCCAACTTCGTCTGTAAAAGATGCATCTTTTTCTCTTCGGTAGCTATGCCAGTGGTCTGGTAGAGCAGATCGCTGAACTTGTATAGGATTGCATCGTGGCCAGTTTTGCTTACAGAGGGTGATGAGGTGCTACGTTCAGGCATGAATGCTGCCTCCCAGATGCAAGATAAGCTGGGTTATTAATTTCTCTCTTGGTGAATAGTTATCCTTTCTTAAGGATGAAGATTCGGAGAATCCAAATGGTTGGGGCGGCAGGACTCGAACCTACGAATGCGGGAGTCAAAGTCCCGTGCCTTACCGCCTTGGCTACGCCCCAATTTTCTGCGCCATTATAACATGAACCGATTTCCCAAGTCAACAAGCAGGAAAATGGGGTTACGCTACTCCCCAGCGCGAAAGCGCTCAGCATTATTCCGCTTTCCTACATTCTCAGGACACGCGCCTGAGAATGGGCATGCATCCGGGGGTTACTCAAGGGGGTATGGATACCCCCTTGAAAATTCTAGATTGTTCTCAGCTGAGCAGATCTGTAAGCCGGGTTCTGTCATACGATACGAAAACATCGCGAGGTGGTCATTTATCTGCGACATCGGTTACCCGATGCCTGATGCGACCTACCCGGGAGGTCAGCGGGCAGCTTCATTCCTCCCCTATTCGGTCTTGCTTCGGGTGGGGTTTACCGAGCCAGTCAGTCACCTGACTGCTGGTGCGCTCTTACCGCACCTTTGCACCCTTACCGCATCCGCTTTCAAGCGGCTACGGCGGTATCTCTCTGTGGCACTAGCCTTAAGGTCTCCCTCACTGGGCGTTACCCAGCACCCTGCCCTACGAAGCCCGGACTTTCCTCAACAGGCCTCTTTCGAAGATCCTGTCGCGACCACCCGATCTGCTCAGCTGAAAACAACCTCTTTCTTCTGTGTTACTTTATGATGCTATATAACCTGCTGCAGCTCCAGGAGTTCTCGCCGTAACTGTTCCTCCCGGCAGGGATTGTAAGCCTCACCCTGCTGCATTGCCAAAAGAATTCCCTGTCGCAATCGAATCTCATGAGCGACACAGGACTCTACGCCTATATCCCTGTGCTCCAGGTTGTAGGGCCCCAGATGCTCTTCCAACCAGGTCAGGGAGTATGGTGCGCCTCCTGGTCTGGTAACTATAATCTGATAATAATGCCTTTTCTCGGCGAGGATGCGCTCGGCAATGATCTCCCACCCTACGGAAGCAAGCCAATGTCGTAAACCACCCTGATGGTTCATTGGCTGTAAAACCAGACGCCGACAATGAGTGTCGAAATCGAGGCCTCGCTGCCTGGCTCTCTGTATAATCTGGCGGATAAGACTACCTCCCATACCAGCAATGACAATTTGCTGCAGGTCCTGAGGATCCAAAGAAGCAAAACCATCGCTGAGCAGGAGGCGGATCTGCTGCTCTAATCCCTGAGCTGCGATGGCTTTATGAGCCGCCGCCAGGGGAGCCTCCCGAATATCGGTCGCTACGACACGACCAGCCTTTCCCTGCATGATCGCAGCCATTGCCAGCAACCCATGATCGCTGCCTATATCGGTGAACACCTCGCAAGGTTCCATGAGTTCCAGGATGGCTTGCAGGCGCATGGACAGCTTCACTCGCATCAAACCTTTTCCCCGCAACTAAAATGTATAAATCCCCGAACGGCTGAATACCGCTCAGGGATTGGTTTTGCCTCTGGTGGGCGAGATTGGATTCGAACCAACGACCCCCTGAATGTGAATCAGGTGCTCTACCGCTGAGCCACCCGCCCGTGAAAATGGTGACCCCAACGGGATTCGAACCCGTGTCGCCAGCGTGAAAGGCTGGTGTGTTAGACCGCTTCACTATGGGGCCATCAAACTGATCTGGTGGGCCCACTAGGACTTGAACCTAGGACCAACCGGTTATGAGCCGGTAGCTCTAGCCAACTGAGCTATGGGCCCACAGCTTACTATGCTCTATATAAAATTAAGGGCATACAATGGCTCCACAAGTAGGACTCGAACCTACAACCTACCGGTTAACAGCCGGTTGCTCTACCATTGAGCTATTGTGGAATCTGCTAGGGTATTGTAGCAGGTCGCAGGGTTTTCGTCAACCCTATTCTAGAAAATCCCTCAAACGCCTGCTTCTGCTGGGATGACGCAACTTTCGCAAGGCTTTGGCTTCGATCTGACGGATACGTTCGCGAGTCACGCCAAAATCCTGTCCGACCTCTTCGAGAGTGCGTGTCCGGCCATCGTCCAAACCAAAACGCAGACGAAGGACCCTCTCTTCCCGGTTGGTCAGGGTGCCCAGGACCTCTTCGAGCTGCTCCCGCAGCAATGTAAATGCAGCTCCTTCGCCGGGGGCGATAGCCTCGGGATCTTCGATGAAATCCCCCAACTGACTATCCTCTTCTTCTCCGATAGGAGTTTCTAAAGAGACCGGTTCCTGAGCAATCTTCAGAATATCTCGTACTCGCTCCACGGTTATCTCCATGGCCCTGGCGATCTCCTCTGGTGTAGGATCGCGACCATACTCCTGCAGCAGCTGACGTGAATGGCGTATCAGCTTATTGATGGTTTCCACCATATGCACAGGTATGCGGATGGTACGGGCCTGATCCGCAATAGCACGGGTTATGGCCTGCCGAATCCACCAGGTAGCATAGGTAGAGAACTTATATCCTTTATGGTAATCGAACTTCTCCACGGCTTTGAGCAAGCCAAGGTTTCCCTCTTGGATCAGGTCTAACAGCTGCATACCTCGTCCCACGTAACGTTTGGCAATGCTGACTACCAGGCGCAGGTTAGCTTCGGAGAGCCGATTGCGAGCAGAGGCATCGCCAGCTTCCATCCTCCTGGCTAACTCGACTTCTTCCTCCGCCGTCAGCAGACTCTCACGGCCAATCTCTTTAAGATACATACGTACCGGATCATCGATAGCTATACCATCCGGAATCGATAAATCTAACTCGATAGCAGGATCGGCTATTTCCAACTTTCCGAGTTCTTCGGTGACTAATTCGTCTGAATCGACCAGTAGTTCGATTGCATCCGGCTCTTCGGTAAAATTTTCACCGGCTGAAAACTTATCGATACCCAGTAGGAGGTTCTCCATCTGCTCCGGAGATAAATCAAATTCCTGGAGTGCAGTGGCTATATCATCAGAGCTTAAGCCATCCTTGCCTTTCATGGCTGAACTCAGTCGAAGCATGATCTGCACCAGTTGCTCGTTTTTGCTATCCTCTTCTTCTTCGTTTTCCGCCAGTTGAGGATCGGCTTCGATTTCGACCAGATGACCCTCACTCAGGTGATCAGCCGCCCAGTCAATCTCATCTGATAAATCTTCGAGATTGTCCGCTATATTTTCATCCCCCGTAAGCATGGTTTCAAAAACTTCCGAGTGGGTACTCGCGGTCTCAGTTTCTGCCTCTTCCGGCAAGACGGAAACGACAACTGCACTCTCTTCAGGCAAAGGAGTGTCTGTCGCCGTTGTAACTTCAGGCCAGGGGTTCCCCGTGGTGAAGCTCAGGACTTTTATCGTAGTCAGACCATCACTGGTAAGCTCTTCTGCACTGGGAAGGGGTGTTTCGGCTGGTTTATGTGCAGCTCTTGATTTCTGCCTGGCAGAAGATTTGGCTGGTCTCTGGGCAGGTTTATCCTTACTGGAGACCTCCCTGGGTTTACTCGGCATACAGATCACCTCCTTTTCGACAAACTATGAATCACATCGATTTATATCAAGTTACTACTCTTCAGCTGTGCGAGTTTCAACTGTAACTCCTGCATTTTGCTTACTGCTTCTCCGAGTGCCCTATCATCCCCTGTTTCTTGCAAGACAGAACAACGTTCACCTAAAACTGCCAGTTCTTCTTTAAGGAGTTCCCCTTGCAAGAAAGCAGCGCTTTCCTCATAGGCTAACTCCAGCTGAGGATCGACAAACCCTTCGACATGATTTAGACGCGCAACTTGAGCAGCGAATTCGGGATCCAGAGCAAGGTTTACTGATCGGGTTTCCCCACGAGAGTTCGATTGGCGGAGCGTTTCGACCAGGCGATGATTGGCTGGCAAGAACTGGCCTGGTAAAAAATCCTGCTCCAGCTTACGAGCATAAAGAGGGTCACTTACAGCCAGGGCCAGGAGGATCTCTTCGGCTCGTTCCCTGCCTTTGGTAATTTCTCTTGGCGAGATATTCTGCACAGGGAAGGAAGCAGTAGACCCCTGCCGGAGTACTGCCGTTGCTTCCTGTTCGACGAGATGACGTCCGGTTCCTCCTTGCGATCCCGGAGAGGAGGTTATTGGGTTCCCGGGAAAAGGTCTGCCTGACTGAGCATTGGTTGCAGCCTCGACCAGTGAAGTGCTCCCCCTGCTTCGCCCGGAGATTCTTTCCCTCTCCCGACGCAGGGATTCCACAGTGAGACCAAGGTCCACTGCCAGTTCGTGAAGATACTCCTCCTCCTCGACCGGAGAGGCAACCTTGGCCAGAATGGTGAGAAATTCTCTGGCATAGCTGCTTTTTCCTTCAATTGTGTCCAGGGCGAAGCTGGTTTTTAGCTGTTCCTTGCAATAACGTAAGAGTGGCAGAGACCTGGCGAGGACTTCCTGACGGTAGCTCTCTCCTCCATGTTGTCTGATGTAATCATCTGGATCTTTGCCCGCTGGGATGCGGGCGATGGCGACTTCCAGACCCGAGCGCTGTAACATGAACATCCCACGATCAGATGCTGACACTCCCGAGGAATCTGCATCATAGCACAGGATCACTCGGTTACAAAAACGTTTTAAAAGGCGACAGTGCTCCCAGGTCAGGGATGTTCCCAGGCTGGCGACACCATGCCGACTATCCCCCTGCCAAGCTGTGATAAGGTCCATATAGCCCTCGTACAGGACCAACTCCGGAGTTTTTTCCCTGCGTAACAGATGCAGACCATAAAGAGTGCTGCTTTTATCGAAGATCGGACTTTGAGGAGAGTTAAGATATTTAGCCTGGTCGGAATCGTTATCCAGTTGTCTGCCTCCGAAGGCTATACAGCGACCCCTCGCATCGAAGATAGGAAAGATGAGACGATCCCTGAAGCGGTCATAGTAGGTCTGAGGGGATTGCACAACCACCAAACCCGCCGCTTCCAGGATATCCAGGCCGAAGCCGTTGATCTGCAGAAACTCTGCCAGGCCTCGCCAATCCGGAGGAGCATAGCCAAGCTGAAAGGCTTTGATGGTCTCAGTCTCCAGTCCCCTCTGGATGGTATAGCGCCTGGCTTTACCCCCCTCAGGGTGGTTGCTGAGTTGAGTCTGAAAAAAGTCGAGAGCCGCAGCGCAAGCATCATAAAGCCTTCGCTTCAGGCGCAATTGAGAATCATCGTAGTCGAAATCCCTGCGAGGCAGAGTGACTCCTGAACGTTCCGCCAACTGTTCAACGGCTTCGGGGAAGGTTATTCCCTCCATCTTCTGAATGAAGGTAAAGGCTGTTCCTCCGGTCTGACACCCGAAGCAGTAAAAGAGTCCCCGATCGGGATCCACGGAGAATGAAGGAGTCTTTTCCTGATGAAATGGACAGAGACCAACATACCTGCGTCCACTGCGTCGCAGAACAACCTGTTCTCCAATTAACTGCACCAGATCGATACGTTGCAGTATCTCCTGGAGCAACTCGTCAGAAAAGACTGGCAGTTGGCTCACCTCGACTCAGATAGGTTTGCTGGCAGATATGTGGGCAATCACGCGGGAAGCAGTCTCTTCAATAGCTTTATAGCTGACATCGATTACTTTACATCCCAAACGCTCAAAGAGTTGTTGAGCCTGCAACAGCTCATTTTCGATATGAGATCGCTGAGCATAAATGGCATCGGCTGGCAGGTGCAAGTCGCGTAGTCTCTCCTGACGAACCTGGATCAGAATTTCGGCATCGATGCTAAGCCCGATTATCCTCTCCCTGGGAGCCTGTTCGATTTCCGGCGGGATTACAGTGCCTCCGATTAGCGGTAGATTAGCAACTTTATAACCACGATTGGCCAGATACATCGACAAAGGCGTCTTGGAAGTCCGCGAGACACCAAGAAGGATTATATCAGCAAGCAGAAAACCCTGAGGAAACTTACCATCATCGTATTTTACAGCGAACTCTATAGCTTCAATTCTTTCGAAATAAGAAGCATCCAGCTGATGAGTAAGACCAGGTCTATATGAGGGTTCATGCCCCAACAGATGGCTGATCATGCTCAAAGCAGGTTCCATAATATCGTAGCCTGGTAGCCCAGCCTCGGTAATGGCATTACACAGATGGCGGTGAAGCTCTTTTTCCACCATGGTATACATGAGACAGCAATCGACCTGCCTGGCTTCCGCGATAACCTCATCGATGCGATGAGTATCCTGGATGTTGAAATGATTGCTGAGGACGATCTCCTCGTTTTTATCAAACTGAGTAGTGGCGGCTCTGGCCACCCTAGTGACCGTCTCTCCAAGAGAATCCGAGAGCAGAAAAACATATTTAGGCACGCTGATCAACCTTTCATGATGTTCAGATCGAGTTCCAAGCGAAGAAGCTGCTCTTTGACGCCAAGTCCTCCGCCAAATCCAGTCAGAGATCCGTCCTTGCCTACGACCCGGTGACAAGGGATGATGATGGGGATCGGATTGCGGCTGTTAGCCAGACCAACTGCACGA
>WRDA01000053.1 GCA_009783675.1 Symbiobacteriaceae bacterium
AAGGCGCCTCGACTCATCTGCTTGGTGTCATCAATGATGTGCTGGACATGTCTAAAATCGAAGCCGATCGCTTCGAACTCTCGCCGATCTCTTTCGATTTTGAGAAGCTCCTGCAACGAGTCTGCAACGTCATCAACATTCAGGCCGGCAAGCACCGGCAGAGGTTACAGGTCAACATAGACCGGGAAATACCTCAATTTCTCATTGGCGATGACCAGCGCTTGGCTCAGGTCCTCACCAACCTGCTGTCAAACGCCGTAAAATTTTCTCCACAGGAAGGGATCATCCAGCTTAGTGCCCAGCTACTCGCTGAGACTGCGGAAATCTGTCACTTACAAATCTCAGTCACCGACCAGGGAATCGGCATGAGTAAAGAGCAGCAGTCTCGCCTCTTCAAATCCTTCGAGCAGGCGGAATGCGATACCTCCCGGAAATATGGGGGTACTGGTCTGGGTTTGGCTATCTCTAAACGCATCGTGGAGATGATGGATGGTGAGATCAAGGTTAAGTCTGAACCAGGCAAGGGATCTGTCTTTACCTTCACCGTAAAGATGCAGCACGATCTCCCCCGGGAGAAAGCGCTGCCTGCGGGAACAATACCCTGGAGTTGCCTGCACTTGATTTTAGTCGACAATGATCCCAGTGTAAACTCATTCTTCACGGAGATGGCGGCGGCTTTGCAGATTCCCTTTTCTTCTGCCATCTGTGGCGAAGATGCCCTGGAACTCATCCCTCAAGTGAATGAGTCGTGCATCTTCTTTATCGCAGAGTCCCTACCCGATATCAGCGGTCTCGACCTGGCCAGGCATATCCGCAGTGAAATCGGCACCCAGCCGATCATCTGTCTGCTCAACTGCGATAACTGGAACACGAAAGAGGCTGACTTAACCGGAGCAGGAGTGGATAATCGCCTGAGCAAGCCACTCTTCTCTTCCGACATCTTCAACCTGATCTCCGAACATTTCGGGACAAATGTGCACCTGGAGAGCAGACCGCATGATGAAGATAAGGTTATCTTTACCGGGCGCTCCGTGCTCCTGGCTGAAGACGTGGAAGTAAACCGGGAGATCCTCCTGGCCCTGTTGGAGCCTACGGAACTCACCATCGACTGTGCTGCTGACGGAGCACAAGCTGTAGCTATGTTCAGCGCTTCACCGGAGAAGTACGACCTTATCTTCATGGACATTCAGATGCCTGAACTCGACGGCTATGAAGCCACCCGCAGTATTCGCGAGCTTGACGATACCAGAGCGAAAGCTGTCCCCATCATCGCCATGACTGCCAATGTCTTTCGCGAGGATGTGGAGCGCTGTATCGAGGCAGGCATGAATGGGCATATTGGCAAGCCTCTGGACTTCGACACCCTGGTCTCTACTCTGCGTGAGCATTTACCTTAAAACCTGCAGTCCCTGCTTTTTTAGTAAGGTGTCGTATTCGGCAAAATGCTGCTCGTCATCGAGTTTACCCTCACGGTAACTCTCCAGCCGCACGGTTTCCGAGGACAGCTTAGCCTGAGCCAGCTCCAGCAACAGGGGGGCATCCTGTCGTCTGATGACCACGATACCATCGGCATCACCGATGAGAATATCACCAGGAGAGACCACCTGACCACCGCAAGCCACCGGGAAATTTATCTCACCATAACCGTTCTTGTAGGGACCCTGAGGAGTGACACCACTGGCATAGACCGGAAGAGGCAGGCGGCTGAGACAGTCGACATCACGGATGGCTCCATCGACAATGATGCCGGCGATTCCCTTCTGCCAGGCATAGGTAAACATGATCTCTCCCATCAATGCGCGGCTTAGTTCGGCGCCTCCATCGACTACCAGAATATCTCCCGGCTCAGCCAGATCCAGGGCGTAATGGATCATGGCATTATCCCCGATAGGAGTCTTCACCGTGAAGGCCACCCCAGCCAGAGAGGGAGTTCCATAAGGTGAGATGGAGCTCTCCATACAATAGAAACGGTTCATGATGTCACTGATATTACTGGCCGGAATGTGACGGTACTGCTCAACCAGTGAACCGGGAGCGCGCTGAATATCCAGATTTACGCGACAGCCTACGTTAGGAATCATGGTATACCTCCTAATGAGTTGAAAGTTGACCCTCAGTCTCTTCTATTCAGGGTCGCCGTGCTCATTTGCTGGCGACGAAACAACTCCTCATAGCGACGAAGCAGACTCGGCCTGTCTACTAAAGTGACCATCCGCAGTAACTCCTCGAAGGGTAGATCCAGATGCTCAGCGGAAGCTAAACTGGTAGCCACTCCTTCGAAATCTTCAAATCCGACGATATAGTCTCCCATACGCTTGCGCTTAAGGCGTTGTATAGCTTCATCGCTGATACTCTGACGACCCCTGGTGAAGATCAGGTCAGTCAGATTCTCTTCCAGCAAGCCGGGATCTTCGCATTCGCTGCTGATCTGCAGATGAGCAGCATTGCCAAGGGAGTGATAGAATGCTGTGAAGGTATTGTCGATCAAACCGCGACGATAGAGATCCCAATAGCCATCGGCAGATTTACCGCAGATCAGTTCCACGACGAAGTCGCTTTCGATCTGCCTTTGCAGCAGGAGCCAGGGATCTTCGGCCAGGTTCTCTTCCTTGATGCCCAAAGCGAAGAGAGGGCGAGGTAAGGGTATTTGCTGCTGTACTACCGGATGCACAGGAAGACCGGCAGAACCCGGTGATACACTTTCAGCTGAAAGCCTGAAGCTCTCGGCATAAGGTATCGGATCTGCGATGATCCCTTCGTAGACCTCCTCACAGATAGCCGAGACTTCTGCCAGAGAGATATCACCAACCACAGTCAGGACCGCCTGGCGAGGCTGATAGAAGGCGCGCTGGCAGCTGGATAAGAGATCCGATGTGATGGTGGCGATACTCTCCGGAGTGCCACCGATATCCTCTCCCGCCGGATCAGTACCATATAGCGCCTGACGCAAGTTGAGATCTAAAACGGCTTCAGGCATATCGCGATACATCAACAGTTCCTGGGTGATGATCTCCTTCTCATTAGCTACGCTCTCCTCACTGAAGTAAGGCGAAGCCGTGAACTGAAGCAACAGCCTTAGTGCCTGGTGAAAGTTGGCACTGCAGCGAAAATGATAGCCGGTCATATCGTAGGAGGTAAAAGCGTTATCCTGCACACCGAGGGTAGCGAAAGCATCGCTGACGGAGGAACCATCCTCCTGACGAAAGAGCTGATGCTCCAGGAAATGAGCGATTCCGGCTGGCAGATCCCGCCGGGTAAACTCTGCCGGTAGCCTGCGATGTAAAGAACCAAAAGGCACTGACCAGATAGCGAACTTGCGCAGGATACCAGGTCGGTATAAGAGGATCACCCGTAAACCGCAGGCAAGGGTCTGACGCTGAATCCTATAGGGAGTCATGCCACTGCTATTCATTACTCGCCCCCTCTGCGATTGAATCCTCATTACCAGCCAAGAGATAACTGATATGCAATTGCAAACAGTTAGCAGCGGCAATAACCTGCTCTTTAGTCACTTTCTGCAGCGCCGCCATGACCTCCGGCAGACTCAGCGAGGAACGGGAAAGCTGACTGTAGTGAGCAAAACTCAACAAAGAATAGGGTTCATCGCTCATCTGCAGGTAGGTGTCCCTGAGGGTTGCCAGGGTCATCTGCCATTCTTCTTCCGTGATCTCACCGCGCTTTAGAGAAGCCAAGTGATCCAGAATGATCTCCTCCGCCTGAGGCGCATCTTCTGCCGAAATACTCGCCGTAACGAAAAGGACACCCCATTGCCGGTCCAGCTGGCTATAAACTGCATATGCCAGTCCTGCTTCCTCCCGCAGGTAGCGAAAGAGTCGAGAATGAGCATAAGCACCCCACAGGCCGTTGACCACACTAAGGGGCAGGGACAGTTCGTGACTATACGCCAAACCGCTGCTGAAAGCCATCACCAGATGGCTCTGCTCGCCAGGTAACTCTTCTCTGATCTGCGAAGGCGACGCTACGGACTCCACCGGTACAGGGGAAGTCAGAGCTGGAGGGGGCGAAACCTGGGGAAAGCATTCACTAAGATTTTCCAGCATCGAAAGGGAATCAAAGGCTCCACAAACGCCAATACTCAGGGCAGCTGACTGCCTGAAGCTGCGATAGTAGCTAAGAAGCCCTGTTGGTTCCAGCTCTCTTAGTTCCTCTGGGATCCCCAGGTGATGGATAGCAAAAGCTTCGCCCTGGAAGAGAGAAGCCAGGCAGCGTAGATGAGCATAAGCACTTCGCTGATGCGTCTTAATCCGTTCCAAGGTGCTAAGGAGTATCTGTTGCTCCTCACGAAAGAAGGAGGGTGAGAAACCGCCATCAGGAAGGAACGGATCGTAGACCAGTTCGGCCAGGAGGCGCATGCCTGGTCGCAGGAGAGCAACTTCGTCAGGCAGGAAGCGCGGATCGACCAGATCAAGATCATAAGCGGAAGTGTGGGTGGTTCCGTACTTAGAGACACGGGTGTTGATGTCAGCACCCCAGAGCTCCTCTAAGGCGATGACGATTTCCTGCTGACTTGGGTTGACTGCACTGCCACGTTTAAGGATGCGTGGCAACAGAGCAGCAGGAGTTATCATACGGGATTCCAGTGGTGAATCGAACCATAGTCTGATCTGCAGGGAAGCGAAACGTTCATCGGGAAGGAGCAATACCTTGGTACCACTCGGCAAGTAATGCCTCTCCAGCCTCGCGGCAGGGATCCCCTGAACGGCATTCATGAAGGATCGACGGCGATGAGCGGATCGATAAAGCTGCGAACATCCTCTTTAGGCCTGAAACCCATGGCGAGATGCGCCTCGCGACGTCCGTTATCGGGGTTATTGCGAATCAGAGCTAGCAAGGGGATAGAGGTGGCCTGAAACTGAGCTGCCGATTGAGGATTATCGTCGACATTGACCTTAAAAAACTTAACTGCATCGCCATACTCAACTGCCAATTCTTCGATTACCGGCGTCAGCATGCGACAGGGACCACACCAGGGTGCCCAGAACTGAACCAGGACCGGCTCCTTGCAGCTGATAGCCTCTTCGGCAAAGTGAGCATCATCCAGGACTTGAACATACGACATCCCGTTCATCCTTTCGTCTATTATAACTATAAACTTCTTACATTATGGACGAATGCTCCTGGGAACGCAAGAGGCAAATGGTTAATGACAATGAAATAATCCGTTGACTATCCGAGCCAGTTTCGTTACAATGTGGTGGATGCAGCAGCTCTCATATTACCTGTTAGTGCACAAAACTCAGCACCCCGGGAGGCACAAAGCGTATGGATCCTTCGAGTATATATTTCAAGCAGATCACCTGTCCTTACTGTGGCACAGTAATCAGCGCCTTGCGTATTAAGTCCCGTAACTACCGGATCATCAAGCGGGACTACGACTTCGGTGCCACTTACGAGAACAATATCTCTCCATACATTTACGAGATCGTCGTCTGTCACGGCTGTGGCTTCGCCTGGAATATTGACAACGAAGAACTACTGATGCCGGCTCACCGTCAGCGGCTGAAGCCCTTCCTGCAACGTCAGAAGGAGGATTATAACTCCGAGCCTCGGACCGTTGAACTAGGCATCTTCACCTATAAACTGGCTATCGCCCAGGATGTTATACGCATGGTCAAGTCCAGCGCCTTAGGGAAGAAATACCTGCATCTGGCCTGGATCTATCGGGGTCTGGGTAATAGGGAAGAGGAGCTTCGCTATCTGAAAGCGGCTCGGGACGACTACCGGGAATCGGTCTCCACCGAAGATCTCTGGCACGAGCAAAACGGCAGTGAAATTCTGGCGACCTACATGACAGCAGTCCTCTCTCATTACATCGGCGATGCTGATACCTGTCGTCGCTGGCTGAGCAGGGTCATCTTCAACCACCCCGAAGCAGATCAACGACCCCAGGTGGTTAAGATGGCCAGAGATCTCTGGTCCGATATACGTGATGTAGACTGGCGTTCTTCCCTTGGCGAAATCGAGAACCTGGCAAAGGAACAGGAAGAAGAAACTAAAGAATAAGAGGATGATCGTGCCCTGATCTATCCATCCACTCGCCGCGGCAGGTTTCTGCGTCGTCAAAACCGTTTCATCGCCGAAGTATCTCTCCCCGAAGGAGAGGTGCTTTGTCATGTAAAGAACACCGGGCGTTGCCTGGAACTGCTGGTCGAAGATGCCGAGGTTTCTCTCTCTCTGGCAACTAATCCCGCACGCCTGACGGCTTATGACCTCATCGCCGTGCGTAAGGGAGAGCGATGGGTAAATATCGACAGTCAGGTTCCCAACCTCGTCTTTGCTGACTATCTTCGGCAGGGCAGATATCTGCCTCTGCCGCTTACTTATAAAAGAGAAGTTTATCACGGCAACTCCCGCTTCGATTTCTACTACCAGACCGGAGATGAGGAAGGGTTCATTGAAGTTAAAGGCGTCACCCTGGAGCAGGACGATCATGCTTCCTTCCCTGATGCTCCTACCCTGAGAGGTTCCAGGCATCTGCGAGAGCTGATGGCTGACTGCGCTGAGGGCTATCAGGCTCATATGGTCTTTGTCATCCAGATGGAGGGAATAAAAGCCTTCAGCGCCAACGACAGCATGGATCCGGAGTTTGGCAGAACCCTCCGCGAAGCCATAGCCAAAGGAGTTCGCGTCGACGCCTTCGAATGCCAGGTAAGTGCAGACACCCTGGAGATCAGCAAACCCGTCCCAATAATTCTATCATAAGCAAATACCTTGAATCCCAAATCCCAAATCCTAAATCCTCAACTCTCAACTCTTAACTCTCCTTGTATCCTCTCCCGTTATATGTTAGAATGATCTCAGCAAAATTACCTTTAGATTAGAAAAGGAGAGTGCAGGATGAAGTATATCTGTGCAGCATGTGGCTGGGTCTATGATGAGGCGGAAGGACATCCCGACAGTGGTATAACTCCAGGAACCACCTGGGAAAATGTTCCCGAAGACTTCTTCTGTCCTCTGTGCGGCGCCGACAGGTTCGCCTTTACCAAGAGCGAGTGAGTCTGCCTGTCACAATTTGTTCAAAAATACTGCTTTCACCTACTGAGGACTCTCTGGAAGAGCGGGCCTTGTAGGTCATAAAACTGCAGTAAACCTTAGACAGATGCTCCTGATGCTTCGGATCGGGAGCATCTGTTTTTTCAGGAACCATGGCATATTTTCCCTTGGAGATCCCATATCCGCCCGGGCTTGAGTTGACCGCCAGGGGATCATCTGTTATAATTCGTGTATCGAAGCATTCTTGCCTGGCATCTGTACCTTAGTTTCAAGCTAAAGGAGGAGTTTTTTGTGCGTGAAGATATCCTTGCCATGATTCTCGTTGCTGAAGACGAGTATCAGCAGGCTCTGGTCGAAGCTGAACGGGAAGCTGAGCTCTACATCAGTGAACGTCGCCGGGAACAAAACGCTTATCTCGAAAAACTTCTTCAGGAATGGGAGCAGTTTGAAGAGAATGAAAACCTCAGGTTGCAGGCTATGCTTAGCGAAGATGAACGCCAGCTGAACGAGGAGACCAGGTTGGCCAGGGAACGTCTCCTGGCAAGACAACAGGAAGTAGCTGAGCTTATCAGCGAGCGCTTGAAGCAGGAGGTTCTGGCAGCCTATGGCAATCGCTAAAATGGAAAAACTCTCCCTGGTCTTCCCGGACCATGCCCTGGAAGATATACTCTACTTCCTCCAGAGTTTTCAGGGTGTTCATATCGAACCCGGAGCTCACGCCTCGGTGCCCGAAGCTCAGAAAACCCGCACTGACAGAAAGATCCGAGAGGCAGAGAATACCCTGCGTCGGATTCAAACCGCTTATAACATCCTCAACAGCATCGAGTCCGCTAAGTCTTCCGGTCTCTACCCGGGGATGACCGAACAGGAATTAAGCAATCAAGCCCTTTCACAGATCGTCGAAGAAAGCGACTGGGACAGGGTTCTCGATGATATTATCAGAGCGGATCGACGCCTGCAAAGTAACAGGCAGAAGCGACAGGAAACCTTGAAACTGATGGCCGAGTTGAAGCTCTGGGAGCCCTTAAACTGTAATCCTCTGGATTTCTCCAGGTTGCAAAGATCATCTGCTATCTATGGCTCTGTACATCAGCGACATGCTGCCGACTTCTCCGATCGACTCCTGACCCATGAAAACTCCGGTATCTGTTTCGAAGCCGTGACCGCTGTCGATGACCGATCCTATTTTCTGGTGGTCTGTCATCAGAGTATGAGTGCCACTCTGGCCGAAATCATGCAGGATTATTCTTTCTTTCCTCAGGAGTATAACTTCGAACTACCTCCGCCGGGTGCCAGGGAAAGACTGGGTAGGGAGTCCTTCGATCTTCTGGAGGAAGAGAAGGAAATCAGCACCAATCTCGGTGAGCTCTCACAGCATCTCGGT
>WRDA01000054.1 GCA_009783675.1 Symbiobacteriaceae bacterium
ATATCAAGAACAGTGGAGCCAGAGGAGGCGGCATGATTACCGGAGGTTTGATTATCGCCGAGTTCATCTCTAAAGCCGCCTGGGTGCATCTGGATATCGCCGGCATGACTCACTATGCCGATGATCGACCCTACATGCCCAAAGGGTATAACGGATTTGCTACCAGGACAATGGCAGAGTTAGCCTTGCTTGGCTGGCAACCGGACAACTAGGCACCTGAAGCAGGGGATTTGGGAGGGATGCGAGAGTGGTATTTTCCAGCCTCGTATTCCTTTCGGTCTTTTTGCCGCTTTTCCTGGCGGTCTATTACCTTCTCCCTGCAAGGCGACGTAACCTCTGGTTGTTAGTAGCCTCTCTGGTCTTCTATTCTTGGGGCGAACCGATATACATTATCCTGATGGTCTTTTCTTCCCTGTGGGACTATCTGATTGGGCTTGGACTTGCTCGATTCCCGGATGACCTCCTCAGGCGTAAAACCCTGCTCCTGCTGTCCATTATGGGTAATGTTCTGGTACTTGGCTTTTTCAAGTATGCTGATTTCATCATCATCAATCTTAATCTTCTCCCAGGTGTCCAAATTCCACTACTTAATCTTCCGCTACCCATCGGTATCTCTTTTTACACTTTCCAGACTATGTCTTACACCATCGATGTATATCGCAGGAATGTTCCTGCGCAACGTGATTTCATCTCCTTTGCCGCATATGTCACCATGTTTCCTCAGCTGATCGCAGGCCCTATCGTACGATACATCGAAGTTGCCAAAGAGCTGGAGGACCGTCGTGGGACTCTGGCTCAGTTTGCCAGTGGAGCCGAGACCTTCACCCTTGGCCTTTGTTACAAAGTGCTCATCGCTAACAATGTGGGCATCCTCTGGGAGCGAATGAAAGCAGTACCAAGTAATGAACTGACTCTGCTTTCTGCGTGGCTGGGAATTCTGGCTTTCTCTTTACAAATTTACTTCGATTTCAGTGGTTATTCCCTGATGGCTATAGGATTAGGCAGAATCCTTGGCTTCGAATACCCACAAAATTTCAACTATCCATACATCTCACAGAGTATCAGCGAGTTCTGGCGTCGCTGGCATATGACCCTGGGGAACTGGTTCAGGGAATATGTCTATATTCCCCTGGGGGGAAACAGGAAGGGAACCTGGAATACCCTGCGTAACCTGGCTATTGTCTGGATCCTGACCGGTATATGGCATGGCGCTTCCTGGAACTTTCTGCTCTGGGGTTGTTACTATGGAGTTATTATTATCCTGGAACGCGTAGCCATAGGAGGAGTTTTACTAAAAGTACCCCGTTTTCTGCGTCATTTGTACACATTAATGATCGTAGCTGTCGGTTGGGTCATCTTCGAAACGGCAGATCCAGGATGGGGTGTTGGTTATCTGAGGGCTTTGCTGGGAGGGACCGGATTTGGTCTACAGGATTTCTATTTTCGTTATGAAGCGCTCTCCTTTGGCTTCGTACTCTTCCTGGGAGTAATTCTGGCAACCGATCTTCCGGAGAAAGTGCTGCAATGGCTATCTGAGCATGTCCCCACAGCCTCTGGATGGTTACGCCTGGTGCTGATGTCGGGAGGGTTGATTCTTTCACTGGCTTACATCGTAGATTCGGGCTATAATCCTTTTCTTTACTTACGTTTCTAGGAGGATGAAGGATGATTAAAACACAGACAGCTCTCCTCTTTGTCATCTTCCTGGTTCTGGCGTTTTTAATGGTCTTCATCGGTCCGGAGACTGCTTTCTCGGAGATGGAGAACAGGGTGATGCAGCAAAAGCCGTCTCTTACATTAGATGCGATTTTAAGCGGTCGATTCATGTCAGAGAGCGTCTCATATATCCAGGATCAGTATTGGCAGCGTTCCTGGTGGGTGAGAGTCAAGAATGGCAGCGAGAGGCTACTTGGTAAGCGTGATATAGCTAACACCTATCTGGGAGAAGCAGATCTCTATACCGAGAAGCGTTCGCCGATCAATGAAGATGTTTTTAATCGTAACCTGACTGCTCTGCAGTCTTTTTGTAAGCGCAGCTCTCTGATGGGTTTACAGAACTGGTTCTTATTAGTTCCCAGTTCATATAGCATCTATCCGCAAAGGCTTCCCTCCTTTGCTCCGGTAACCGATGAAGGGGAACTGTCCAGAGTCATTACCGCTCTGGATTCCGATATGGTGGTCGTCGATTCTTTTTTATCGCTTGTTTCCAGCCAAAGAAGTGACCTTTACTTTAGAACTGACCATCACTGGACTTCCGATGGGGCTTTGCTCGCAGCCGAAGCTGTCCTCGCTGCTATGGGTGACATACCTGTCGGCGAGGCCTCTTTCGAAAGAGGGTTTATTACAGGCTTCCTTGGTTCTCTCTATTCTCGTGCTCCTCTCTTTGGTGTGTCAGCGGAGGAAGTTACCTACTACTCTCCCCGGGATCTTGTGGTTTCCATGCGTTACGGAGAAAAGGGGGAAACCTCTGATTCCTTGCTCGTTTGGGAGAACGCTGGGGTGAAGGATAAGTACACACTCTTTTTAGGAAGCCTGCAGCCTGAAGTCTCGATCATCACTTCCGCAGAGAGTCCAAGGCATTTGCTTATTCTCAAAGATAGCTTTGCGCATCCTCTGGTACCGCATCTTGTGCCTTTCTTTAGTGAGATCCGGCTCCTGGATCTGCGTTACTTCAGAGGGTCTGTGGGGGCATATCTTAATGAGCACAAAATTACCGATGTTCTCTTTTGCTATAATCTTTCCTGGTTTGCCTCTGACACTTTTTTCGCTTTCGCCTTGAATGAACCCGACTAAGTGAACGGGTTGCGTCTGACAGGTGGTTTATTGTAAAAAGAAGGATTCACTACTGAGAGTGGCGAACAGATACCTTAGCATCACGGCTGTTGCAGATGCTAACGGCTGTGGATTCGCGATTACTAAACTCGTAAAGGAGGTGGTGCGATTGGCGTATATAATCGGGAAGGCTTGCATCGCCTGTGGCGTATGTAAGTCAGAGTGTCCTGCCGAGGCCATCGAGGAAGGCACCCCCTACGTCATCGACCCAGCAAAGTGTGTAGATTGTGGTGCATGTGGTTCCGTGTGTCCCGTTCAGGCAGCCCAGCCGGAGTAAGTCTTCCCGGCTTAGCCAGTAAAATTAAAAAACACTGTAACGACTCGCGAAGAGTTCGTTACAGTGTTTTTCGTTTGCTAAATTAATGAGTGACGCCACCGACAGCTTTTATATCTGCCTTAGGATTAGCTATGATCGCCTTAATAGCTACGGTGAACCCCAGAATCAGTGTATCCAGTGCCATACTGGAACGTCCCCTGAACTTCGCAGCCTGTTCAGGTAGAAATGGTATATGGATAAAACCAGCAACGGCTTCGGAAGAGTTTTTTTGAAGGTAACGCGGAATTCCATAGGCGACATGATTGCAAAGATAGGTACCTGCTGAGTTGGACACTGCTGCGGGTACACCTGCGATTCGCATTGCTTCCACCATTGCCTTTACAGGGAGAGTGGAGAAGACCGCCGCTGGTCCACCTTCCTCAATTGGTTCGTCGATAGGTTGATTTCCTGCATTGTCCGGAGCCCCATAGTCATCGACATTGATGCCAATTCTTTCCACAGTGATCTCCTGACGTCCACCAGCCTGGCCTACATTGATGATGATCTCTGGCTGATGCTTTTCAATGAGAGAGATGATCAGATCGAGAGCTTCAAAGCGAGCGACGGGTATTTCGGCAGCGACGATTTCGTAGCCATCGATGACAACACCATTGAGGTGGGATGCTACTTGCCAGGAGGGGTTTATTACCTCCCCTCCGAAAGGTTGAAAACCAGTTAAGAGAATCTTTGGCATGATTAACCTCCTTAAATTTGTGTCTTCAGTACAGAAATTCTATCTCTGATATGTTCGACAATTGAAGATTCGGATAAGTCCAGATTATTATCTTTTCCCCGACCTATTTGCACATCCGGAGTTATCATACTGCCATGGAAATCTGATCCACCACTGAGGAGCAGCCCCAGTAGTTCAGCCTGTCTCCGGTAAGTGATCTGTTGCGCCTCTGAATGATCACTGTGAAATACTTCGAGACCGTCTAGCCCAACATCCTTCAGGTGCTTGAGCTCTTCGTACAGATGCTCATCATCGAGATTGAGAGTGAAGGGATGGGCTAAAACGGCTATACCACCAGCTTGATGAATGACAGCGATTGCTTCTTCAGGTAAAGCTCGTTCACGATCAGCATATGCAGGTTTTCCGTTTGCCAGATAGAGAGAGAACGCTTCTGCCGTACTAGCCACATATCCTTTGCGTACCAGGGCCATGGCAAAATGATTACGACCGAGGGAAGGACGTTCTCCAGGAACATAGTTAGCCATTGCTTCAGCCAGGACTTCATCCAGGGTAAGATCGAAGCCCAGTTCCCTTAGTTTACCAAGGATAGCGAGATTTCGCACTTCGCGACTGCGTACCTGGGCTGCCAGATAGTTTAGCAAAGTTGGACTTAAGTCAATCCCATAACCCAACAGATGCATTTCACCCTGAGGGAAATCCACTGATAATTCCACACCTGGGATAAAGTCCAGCCCAAGTTCTGACGCAGACAGGCCGGCTTCTTCGATGCCATCGATGCGGTCATGATCGGTCAGCGAAAGTACAGACACGCCCTGCTCTATAGCAAGGATTACCAGCTCCCGGGGAGTCAGTTGGCCATCGGATGCGGTACTATGCACATGAAGGTCATAGAGCAGGATCTTCACCTTTTTGCCAAGTCCTCTCTTTTTGTCAGATGCATTTCTTCTTCGGGATGTGCGTGTGAAAATCCTCTCTACCCATGACCACCCAACATCTGGCTGAGGTTTACTCGTCACTGTTAAACGAGGAAAGGAATCTTGGGCTTGATTTTTCGTTGTTCTTTTGCTAAACTGGCTGAGGAATATCAAAAAACTAGGAGGAATGTTTATGTTCAAGAAGGCGTTGGTGTTGTGTTTGGTTCTGGCGATGCTGCCACTTTTCGGATGTGTGCAATCTACGCCCCCCACACCGACAGCCAGTGCTCCGACGACTCCACCCACGGCTCCCCCTGAGATCACCGTAACAGTTTGGCACTATTTTGGCGGTGATGTACAAAAGGCGTTGGATGCAATCGTCGAAGACTTTAATAACGGCCCGGGTAAAGAAGCCGGAATTACAGTAATCGCCGAGAATCAGGGGAACACTGCCGACTTGGAGAAAAAGATACAAAGCGCCTCCGACAGTGGAACCAAGGATCTTCCGGAAATAGTTCATGGTTATCCTGACATTATGGCTACTTTATACGCCAAAGACCAGTTGGCTTCGGTTGAGGATTACCTCTCCGCAGAAGCTATTGCCGGATACATCGAAAGTTATATTGCTGAAGGCTCCCAGTATGGGGATGGCAAACTCTACCTAGTGCCTATCGCTAAGTCTACAGAACTACTTTTCTATAATAAAACCCGCTGGGATGCTGTAAAAGAAGAAATCGGATGTACAGATGACGATCTTAAGACCTGGGAAGGGATTGCCAAGGCGGGCAAAGCGTATGTGGATGCTTACGACCTGGCGTTCTTTTCTATCGGTTCTTTCGCTAACTTCTTCTATCTGACCGGTTTTCAACAGGGTGTGGAATACATCAAAGATGAAAAGGCTACCCTGAATCGGGAAGCAGCAGAGAGAACCTTCAGTTTCATTGCTGAGGGAGTACGTGATGGTTGGATGGTTATTAAAGACCAGAATAAACGGTATCCTTCGGATTGGATTAACGATGGAACCTGCGTCGCTTATGTAGACTCGAACTCGGGAACCACCTATGTTAACCCTCGTTCAGTTGGTTCCAGTGCTCTGGAAGACTTGGGTTTTATGTCCTATCCGGTATGGAGTAACGTTGTCAACAGATCTGTCATACAACAGGGGGCAGGTATGGCGGTTGTCGCTAAAGGTGAAGCTCACGAAAGAGCATCTGCTATTTTCCTTGCTTATTTGACAAATCCGGAAAATACAGCTCGTTTCTCTATGTATACCGGTTATATTCCTGTGCATAAAGCCTCGGCAGATTCACCTGTTTTCGCTGCGTTCCTCGATGGCAAGGATGCTGATGGTTCTCCTCTACCTCTGAAGTCAACTGCAGCTGATCCTCGACCATCATCGGATGTTGCGAGAGCTGTGAAAGCGTCCATCGATCAGTTTGGTAACTATAAAATGTATTATACTCCAGCTTTCGATGGGTCTAACTTAATTCGCCGCGCTGTTGATGATGAGGTCACTAAGATCTTCACATCCTTTCATACCGAGTTTACGTCCTTTGCCGACGATTTAGAAGCACAGTTCATTCAGTTCAGCCAGGGCCGCTGATCTGAGTTCTGGTAGTTTCGCAAAGTCTGACCCGGCATTTTTGCCGGGTTTTGACTTTATAAGCTAACGAAAGCGTCAGCATCATCTTCTGATCCAGACACCTGCTTTATGAAAAACTGGTATGCTAATCCGGGGATCTATGGGACCGTTTTTTTATATCTCCTACCAGCTCCAAAGGGGATTTTTCTTGCTTGTTCATCTAAGATAGGGTATACTTGTGCCGCTGTGATCAGGTATCCATTCACTGGGAGGGACTTATATGCGAATGTCGAAAATGATCGGACGTACCGTGCGTGAAACGCCGGCTGAAGCGGAAACGATTGGGCATAAATTGCTTATTCGGGCAGGCTTAGCTCACCGTGTTGCCAGCGGTATTTATACATATGGCCATCTTGGCTGGCGTTCTCTGCGAAAAATAACTGAAATCCTTCGTGAAGAGATGGATGCCATTGATGGACAGGAAGTCAACATGCCTGTAACGGTCCCTGCGGATCTCTGGAAAGAGACTGGACGTTGGGATTCCGTAGGCAGCGAGTTGGCGCGTTGGAAGGATCGCTGGGGGCGCGACATGGTCCTGGCAATGAGTCATGAAGAGACATTTACAGATTACATACGCAACGAAGTAAACAGCTACCGACAATTACCTTTCATGCTCTATCACATCCAGACGAAGTTTCGTGATGAACCCCGACCCAGAGCTGGACTGATCAGGGTAAGGGAGTTTCAGATGAAAGATGGTTATAGCTGTCATCTGAACGAAGAATGCATGGATGCTTACTATGAAAGAATCGCCGAGAGTTACTTCAGAATTTTTAATCGTGCCGGTTTAGATGTAGTCTCGGTTGAATCAGATAACGGTATGTTTGGAGGCAAAGTATCTCACGAGTACATGTATATAACCCCAGTAGGTGAAGATAAACTCTTCTTCTGCGATAACTGTCATTACGCCGCGAACTATGAAGTCGCCTTGCGTAAGGCTGTGACTGCAAGTTCAGACGATCAACTGTCAGTCTCTGATATCGCCACTCCTTATCAGCTGGGTATTCCCGGACAAGCTGAGTTTCTGGGGAAGCGGGAAGAAGAGTTCCTCAAGACCCTCGTATATATCAGTAAAGAAGAAGCAGTATTAGTGATAATTCGCGGTGATCTGAGTGTAAATGAAGTGAAGCTAAGAAGGTACCTTGCCGATGAACGCCTCTATCTGGCTACTTCTGAAGATTTACTAGCCAGGGGTTTTTGTGAGGGTTTTCTCTCACCTGTAGGACGCAATGAACGCTTGATTGCGGATCGTTCTGTAGTCGTCACTCCGAATTTAGTTGCTGGTGCAAATCGTGAAGGCTTTCACCTGCTCAACACAAACTTTGGCAGAGAGTTTAGCACAGAGGAGATCGTGGATCTGGTTGCTGTAAGCCCTGGTGATCCTTGTCCTATCTGTGGAGAGAGCCTGGTAGAAGCACGGGGAATTGAAGTGGGAAATATTTTCAAGCTAGGTACCCGTTATTCAGAGAACATGAATGCTTTGGTGCAGACCGAAAACGGCGATTTGCAACCGATGTTGATGGGATGCTACGGAATTGGCGTCGGCAGGATTCTCTCGACAGTGCTGGAAGCTTATAATGACGAGAAGGGGATCATATGGCCTGTTTCGGTGGCACCATATCACATTAACTTAATTACCCTCGGCGTAGAACCGGATGTTGTTGCCTGCGCTGAACGCTTGTATCAGGAATGGACTGCTTATGGGCTCGAGGTCCTTTATGATGATCGTGATCTACGTCCCGGGGTTAAGCTTAACGATGCTGATTTACTCGGCATGCCACTGAGAATAGTCATTTCCAGGCGATCTCTGGATCACCAGATGATGGAACTCAAGGAGAGAAGCGCAAGCAATCCGGAACTCATCCCCTTGCAAGACTCCCGTTCTTTCTTAGAAAAG